>JAZUOK010000223.1:0-2842 GCA_045604665.1 Eubacteriales bacterium
CAGAGAGGTGTCAGAGTTCGCTCCATTGTAAATCTCACCGATGACATTGCCCTTGCCATGGCGGCGGGGGGTGTCCGTATCGAGGCACCCATCCCCGGGAAAGAAGCGGTGGGCATTGAAGTACCCAATAAAGCAAGAGAAACGGTTTTCGTCAGAGAGCTCATTGAAAATCCCGAATTTGCAAACAACTCTTCCCGCTTAAACTGCAGTCTTGGTAAGGATGTAGCAGGCAATCATATTTACTGTGACCTTTCCAAAATGCCCCATATTCTTATTGCAGGTGCTACAGGTATGGGTAAATCCGTGTGCCTCAATTCTCTGATCGTCAGTATGCTCTATCACGCTACCCCGGAAGAGGTGCAGATGATCCTCATCGACCCGAAAAAGGTGGAAATGGGCAAATACAACGGTATCCCTCACCTTCTCGTTCCCGTGGTCAGTGACTCCAAGAAGGCGGCAGGCGCCTTGAACTGGGCCGTGATCGAAATGGAAAAGAGATTTATCGAATTGGAAGAGGTTGGCGTTCGCGATATCAAGGGCTATAATGAAGTGACGAAAAACGATCCCGATCGCCGTCACATGAGCCATATCGTCATTATTATCGACGAGCTTGCGGATCTGATGATGACCGCGAAAAACGAAGTGGAAACCAGCATTTGCCGCCTTGCTCAAAAGGCGAGAGCCGCAGGTATGCACCTTGTGATCGGTACCCAGCGTCCCTCGGTGGATGTTATTACCGGTCTGATCAAGGCAAATGTCCCTTCCCGAATTGCTTGTACCGTTGCCAGCCAGGTGGACAGCCGTACCATTATTGATATTATGGGTGCGGAAAAGCTTCTTGGTAAGGGTGATATGCTCTACGCCCCTGTCGGATCCTCCAAGCCTTTGCGCGTACAGGGCTGCTTTGTTTCCGATGCGGAGGTAGAGGCGGTTTGCGATTTTATCCGTTCTCAGCGAGGTGCTTCCTATGACGAGGCGGTTTCTAATATGATCGAAAGAGAAGCCCAGAAGTGCGGCGAGAAGAAAAAAGGCTTCGGTGGCTTTGAAGAAGACGGCGGAGACGGCACCACCATCGGACTTTTTGCGGATAAGGATCCCCTTTTGGAAAAGGCCATCGATGTGGCAGTGACCGAGAAGAAGGTGTCCACTTCCCTACTGCAAAGAAAGCTTTCCGTAGGCTATGCCCGTGCGGCAAAGCTTGTGGACTTTATGGCGGAAATGAATGTTGTAGGGCCTTATGCAGGCTCAAAGCCCAGAGAAGTGCTTTGGACCGAGCAGTATTATGCTGAATATAAAATGCGTGCGCTGGAAGACCAGCCCATTGATTAAAGGAGGAACATTATGTTACAGGAACCTTGGAAAACATTAAAAAGCGGTACGGATATCCGCGGTGTTGCACTGGAAGGCGTTGCCGGTCAGAATGTAGATCTGACCGATGAGATCATTACGAAGATCGCCTCTTCCTTTGCCCTTTGGCTGAAAGAAAAGACAGGCAAGGAAAATCCCCTTGTTGCCATTGGTCGCGATAGCCGTCTTTCCGGCCCTCATATCGCTGAAATTTTGGAAAATGTGCTTGTGAAAAAGGGTTTTCAGATCCTGATCACAGGACTTTCCTCTACCCCTGCGATGTTTATGACCACCATTGATCTGAAAACCGATGCGGCCATTCAGATCACCGCTTCCCACCACCCCTGGAACCGCAACGGATTGAAATTCTTCCTTCCCACCGGTGGTCTTGAGGGCAGTGATATCAAAGAGATCCTTCTTCTTTGCCAGGAAGGAAAATTTGCTCCCGATGAAAAGGGCGGCTCCTCCAAAGAAGTAAACTATATGGATACCTACGCCGCAAGACTTCGTAAGATCATTTCCGACGGTGTGGGTGGCGGCGAAAAGCCCCTGGAGGGCTTCCATGCCTGTGTGGATGCCGGTAACGGCGCAGGCGGCTTTTATGTAGAAAAGGTCTTGAAGCCCTTGGGTGCAGATACCCGTGGTTCTCAGTTCCTTGACCCCGACGGATCCTTCCCCAACCATATCCCCAACCCCGAAAACAAGGTGGCAATGGAATTTGCTTGCCGTGCCGTGAAGGAATCGGGCGCGGATCTGGGTATTATTTTTGATACCGATGTGGACAGAGCCGGCTGTGTAGACGCTTCCGGCCGTGAGATCAACCGCAACAGACTGGTTGCGCTCTCTTCCGTAATTGCCCTGCAAGGAAATGAAGGCGGTGCCATCGTGACCGACTCGATTACCTCCTCGGGACTGAAGACCTTTATTGAGAAGGACCTTGGCGGTCAGCACATGCGTTTTAAGCGCGGCTATAAAAATGTAATCAATAAGGCCATTGAAATGAACAAGGCAGGGATCAATACGCCCCTTGCCATTAAGACCAGCGGCCACGCGGCACTCCGCGAAAACTACTTCCTGGACGACGGTGCATACCTTGCCACCCGTATCCTCATTGAAGCTGCGAAAATGAAGAAGGAAGGCAGAAATCTTACCGAACTGATCGCAACTCTGGAAGAGCCCTTTGAATCCTTTGAGCTCCGCTTTGATATTACGGAAAAGGATTTCAGACCCGTTGGTGAAAAGCTTCTATCGGATCTTGAAAACTACGGCAAGAAAATGGGTTGGCAGGTAGCAGACGACAGCTTTGAAGGCGTTCGTATCTCCTTCCCCGAAGGAGAAGGCGACGGCTGGTTCCTCATTCGCCTTTCCGTACACGATCCCGTCATGCCCATGAATGTGGAATCGGCTGTGGAAGGCGGTGCGAAGGTGATCGCGGCAAAGCTTTATGACTTCTTGAAAAACGGAAATTACGCCGTTAATATCGAAGTCGGATCGT
>JAZUOK010000224.1:0-3132 GCA_045604665.1 Eubacteriales bacterium
GAAGTCCATATTGGCGACGATGCCGAAGCAACGGTCACCGCCGAATTCGCATTCCAGTTGATTTCCCAGATACGTGGCATTATCGTCAAGGAATTTGACAGTATTCCCGTTGGGGAGGCGGTATTCCAAATTCACGTAACCGCCCACAAGAGCATTGAGCTTTTCGACCTTCGGCATTCCTTCTACGGCAAGGGCGTTGATCTCGTCGATCAGTTTGCGCTTGAATTCCTCAAACTTTCCGCCATCGTCAAGGTTTTTATATTTCTTCCAATAGTCGAGTTTGGGGAGCATTTCCTTTAAATACGCACGAGCCTGCTCCGAGGGGAAGGCCTCGCTTGCCATATTCGCTACACAGACCTCGATCAGATCGTCCATATCGTGATACATATACTCGCCGTCGGCATAGCACCACTTGCAATAATCTTCGTTGAAGATCCCGTCCTTCTCACGGCTGATGCTGCTATCCTCCAGCGGCATTCCGCAACACTGACAGATCAGCTCTCTCGGCGAGCCGAGAAGCGTGTTGATGGATACATCAAAAAGCTTTGAGAGAAGCTTCAGCGTTTCGGTGTTGGGTACCGTTTCGCCATTCTCCCAGCGACTGACCGCTTGACGTGTGACAAACACTTTTTCCGCAAGCTCGTCCTGTGACATACCTTTTTTCGTTCTGAGTTCCAGTATAATATCTTTCGTTTTCATATTCTGCACCGCCTTCGTTTACTTTAAGTTTAGTATAACAGATTGCAGCGCAAATCACAAGCAACGCGCTGTTGCTCTCGTCTTCTTCGTCTGCTGCATAGCAGTTTTTCTTTCAAGAAAATAAAAATCCCCCGTTATTGACGCGAACCCCAAAGTTAGACCCTTTGGAGGTACATATCATATACGGGGGCTATTTTTACTTTTTTTCTTCATTGGAGGGGGGTAAAAAATCGAGCTCATGGATCTTTACCTGACCAATGAGTACATCGCAAAAACGATACGACTGCCGTTCCACTCTACCCGATTCTCCTTTTGGTTCGATCTGAAAGATATTATTATAAACACCTACGATTTTTGCAGGCACAAAATCCAAAACCTGCCTCAAATTGGCAAGCCTTACACTAATGTGAATATCGGGATTCTCATGATAAAGATCGTCAATCGCTTTTTGAATAATGTCCATCTGATTTGCCATATTTTCGCCTCCTTTTCCACCTATTTTTTGCAAATATTTTTCCGATTTCTTGTTCGTTGTGCTTTTTCAAAAGGGTTGAAAAACACAACCTCTCTTTTTTGTTTATCTACATAAAAAAACTCCTCTCCAGACATCGTTCTTTCGGCAAAAAACGATTTTGTCATACAGAGAGGAGTGAACGAAACAAATTGTTTAAATACACCGTAGCCATCGGATGTATTCAGGTTTCATCGCTCTCGTGGCAGATATGCTCTACCTGAAGATTATAACAAATTTTTTAAAAAAATTCAAGAAATTCTTTTTGGATTTTTATTGCATTTTTTAATTGATTTGCCATATAAAAGTGACCGTATCAGTGGCATTGATTTCGTCCGGCTCAATGTCCACATTGATCGCGTCGGCGGAAGCACAAGCACAGTCTTCAAGCATTTGGTAACGGGTAGAAGAATAGATGTTTACTTCTCCCCAATTATAATCAATGCTCACGATTTCACCCAATTTTGCGCCCGACGCGGCGCATAGGACCTCTGCTTTTTGGCGAGCATTTTCAGCGGCATTTTGAAGCAAGAGATTACGAACTGCAGTGGGTTCTTTTACCGTGAAACGAACGGAAAGCTCAGGCTCCGAGGTACAAAGTGCGATCGTACTCAAGGCCTCGGAAAGCATCCTTGTATCGAAATCGAAAGACACTTTTATCTCGTGCATAACCTTATATCCCAGAAACTCACGATAGTAATTCCCGTTGCGGTCCTTCTTACTTACATATTCGGCATTGATGTTAAAATCCGTTGTTTTTGCTGCATCCTTTTCGAGGCCGATAGAAGAAAGGCTGTTGTTCAACACCTTCACCTTCTCTGCAGCATCACGCATGGAGCTTTCATAATCTATGTGCATCGTTGTCAACGACAAAGACAATACCACAAGATCCGGCTTTACCGCAGCAGTTCCGATTCCTTTTACTGTAATGGTTTTCATTTTGTTTCTCCTTTTAAGAATAGAATTGGATCAAAAAAACGCGCATCGCTTTTTTTCTTATCTTTATCTTAACAGGAGATATGTACCATAAAACGGACTTTTAAAAAGCACAAAAAAGGAAGAAGCATGCGCTTGCACACTTCCTCCAAGTTTTGCAAAAAAATCAGAACAGAAGAATTAACATCTGTGAAAGGATAACCACCGCAATGAGTGCAATGGGATAGGTTGCCGCATAAGCGGAAGCAACATTTTCGGTACCTGCTACATGGATCAGGGTACCAAGTGCGGGGGTAGAGGTCATACCACCGGTAATGGAGCCCAGGTTGTTGAGAAGAGAAAGCTTCAAAACATACTTTGCAAAAACAAAACCGACGACCATAGGGATGACGGTCATAACAACACCATATACAAAGTAGATCGCTTTAAACTCCTCTACAAATTCGATACCGCCTGCAACGCCGGCACCTACGAGAAAGAGCGTAAGGCCAAACTCGCGGAAGATCTTCAAGGTTTCTTCCTTGGGCTTCATGCTGATGGGACCGATGTGAGCCAAATAACCAATGATAAGAGAAACAAGAAGTGTACCGCCGGTGGTTCCGAGAGAGAAGAATTTTGCGATCTTCACACCGCCGAGAAGAACACCGAGAACTGCTGCAAGACCAAAGGCGGCAATGCCAAATTCGTCCAGTTCGATATATTTTTTTCTGTCGGTTTTACCTTTCACTTCACCGGAAACAGTAAGCTTTGCTCTTTCCTGTTCCATGTTGGCTTTGGTAAGCTTGGGAATCAGCTGAACGAACAGCACAACGCCGATTACGCCGAAAAGATAAGCAATGCCGTGGCCTACGGTAACAAGGCCCTCATAATCTGCAGAAACGGTTTCTTTGGCAGCGGAGAATGCAGGGGTAGAAGTAAGAGAACCGGAAAGCAGACCTACGATCATAGCCATCAGCCCGTCGGGATCAATGTCGGGCTCGATCACA
>JAZUOK010000225.1:0-2006 GCA_045604665.1 Eubacteriales bacterium
GTTATAGCCGTAAGCATTGATGGTCTTGGTCTCCCTTGAAATGGGAAGCACCCGTGTGCCAAGCTCAGCAAATGCATCGGGAGACATCTCCTTTTCCGGAGGCTCGTTGAAGGCAATGTGTCCGTTGATGCCGAGACCGCCGAAGCACATATCCACACCGCCAAGCTCCTCGATCATACGGTCGTATTCTTCTTCTTTCCCGGGCTGGGGGAAATGCCTCTGATTTTCCGGCATCACAAGATCTTCGCGAACAAGATCGTAAAATTCCGTTTTCATTCTGCGGTAAAAGCTCAGAGGATCTTCGTGTCCTACCGCTTCCTTTTCGGAAAGCATATATTCATCCATATTGAAAAAATGAACATGTTTCAGGGAAACGCCAAGGCGGTTGACCATTTCCGCCAAAATGGGATACTGGTTGGTCGGTCCAACGGGAACGATCATCACCGTTTTCTCCCCTTTTTCATTATGAGAAATGATTTCCTCAAGCATGGTCAGCGCCATGTCAAAATAAACATCGTATTCGGTGTTTACCCGTTTCAAGCGCATATTACATTGTTTCTCCATATCAAAGCTCCTTTTTATTTCATTCCGAAGGTGCGGATGGCTTCTTGTGCAGGACTTTTGATGGTGCCCTGTGCCTCCGATAAGGCTTTTGCGTAAAAAACCTCTTCCAGTGCCCATTCATAAGGAACATCGCAAAGGTCCGATACGATCCGCGCACTGCGATCCACCAATTTTTTATTGGACATGGCAAGGCAGGTCATCCAGTTGCCCGAGATTCTGCCAAGGCGTGCCATCACTCCTGTGGAAAGGGTGTTGAGCATCATTTTCACTGCAAGATGCTCCAAAAGATCCATTCCCGTTTCGGGAAGAGAAAGCCCTGCATCCGAAAGGGTCATCTCACCCATATCCGAATACCGCTTCCCTTGCTCCGCAAAGCTTTCGGGTGCCTTCTCCTTATCCACCCAAAGGGCAAAGGATAAGGGGGCGTTTTCCCGTTTCCGATCCCTCTCATTTCCGATCATGAATTTCTTCAGTGCACTTCTTCCGATATCGGGGATCTTTTCGATCTGATTTTCCGTAAGGCCCAAAGCCTCGTATACTTCTTTTCCCCACTCAATACAGTTGGGCTCCCGAAGGAAGCACTTTTCCCAAGCCTTGTCCGTAGAACAGGTGGGGTTTTTCACAAAGGCCCAGGAATCCGGTTCACCCTCCATATCCGCCGAACGGAAGGGGGGTGTCATAAAGGTAGGCGCGCGCTCTGTGGTATCGGTAAGAACATCCAGAAGATATTCATCGGCAAACAGGGTGAAAAGTCCGCCCTTTCGATAGACCTTCTCTTCCTTTTCGGAGATTTTTGCCACAAGAGATACGCATTTTTTATTCAGAAGCTGCTCTGTCATTTCCACAAACGCATTTCCGTAAAACTCATAGCCGGGAAATTCGGCCTTCACCCCTGCTTCTTGTAAAATATCAAACAGTGCCCCCTCCAGTGCCACGGCGGCGGCAAACTGTTCAAAAGAGGAAGACTGCATACGAGTCGATCCGGTCAGTGCCATGGATCCGCAGGGGAGGGTCAAAACCTTGCATCGGGGATTTAAATAGACCGCCTTTGCCCGTTCCATTTTTTCAATTATGGGCGCAGGGTCCGAGCAGATGAGCATATAAACATCCGCGCCATCTTCCAAAGCGCCCATACAGCTTCCTAAAATAGAAGTAGTCTCGCCCGTAGCAGTAACGCCTACGATCAGATCCCCTTCTGAAAACTGCATTTCCTTTGCCTGCCGATGGCCAAGTAGCGTGGAGTCTTCAAAGGATTCCACCGCGCGGATCACCGCGTAGTCACCGCCGGTCATAATGTTTTGAACAGATAAAAGCTTTTTCTCAAGAGCCTCTTTTGCCTCGGGATAAATTTCCGAGAGCTTTTGAATTCCATTCCGCCAGGACTGCTCCAACCGCATAGAAAGCCGTCCGGAGGAGCCGCAACCGGAAAACACGACCTTGCC
>JAZUOK010000226.1:0-11626 GCA_045604665.1 Eubacteriales bacterium
CTCCGACTTAATAAATACTGGTGGAAACTCCTGCGGCAAGACCGGAAAGAATACCCAAGAAATCGTAGCGCATCCCGGAAAAATCAATTCCCGAAACCAGCATACAGCCGATCAGCATGGCAATCAGCGCGAAAAGCTTGGATTTCCCCAGCTTTTCCTTGAAGAAGATCACGGAAACGGTCATAACAAAAGCAGGGGAGGTATTCATCAGCACCGCCGCCGTGGAAGGGGAAGCGCGGCGGATGGAAATGTAATAAAAAGCCGCCGTTGCAAAGAGGGAAACACCTACTGCAATGTAGAGGAGGAGCTGCCCGAATTTTACCTTAAACTGATCTCTGCGGAAAAAGAGAGCAAACAGCGCGATGGCTACACCCGATACGATTCCTCTCGTTGCGGTCAGTTGCAAGGAAGAAAAGCCAAAGGGTGCCAAAAGCACCTCGGAAAAAATACCAGAGGTTCCCCACAAAAGCCCTGCCAGGATATTCAGCCAAAGGGAAGATTTTTTCATTGTTCTTACCTCAATTTCATTTGTGCTTTTGTCAGTATATCCCCTTTTTTTCCGTTTTGCAAGTAAAAGCGAGATTTTCGCAAGAAAAAAGAGAGGCGAAAGCCTCTCTTTTTTTATAAACCGACAGCGTCTACTCCGTAAATTGCCTGCTCGGGGGTAAATCCTTCAAATTCTAACTGATCGATCAAGCTTTGTCTGGAAAAAGCAGAAACCCTCAAATAAGATTCGGCTTTTTTTGCTGCTTGTTCGTTCCAATTTGCTCCACAATTGTCAACGCCGTAGACGGCATCTTCATTGTTAAACCCTTCAAATTCCAACTGCTCGATCAGTCCCTGTCTGGAAAAGGCAGAAACCCTTAAATAAGATTTCGCTTTTTTTACCGCGTTTTGTTTGGAAAGGGAAACGGTTTCTTTTTGAGCAGAATTGTCAGAGGATGAATCGCTTTGCGTAGCACTGTCAGAATTTTCGGTATTTGCATTGCTTTCGGAAACTTCCGAATTTGCATCGCTATAATCGGTGTTACTGCTTCCGCTGTTGCCGGCTCCGGCAATGATGGCGATGAACAATGCAATTATGACCCAAAACCACCATTTTTTTAAAATGGGTTTTTTGTTTTTCGCGCCGCAATGGGGACAGGTCTTTGCATTTTTTGCCATTTCTTGTCCGCAAGCCTTACAAGCTGTCAAAGGGTTTTTCATTTTCTTCTCCTTCTCTCTCACTTTACGGTGAAAATTATATTTTATGTTATAAATTATAACATATTAATTGTGAGAAAGTCAAGGCATAATATTGGTGAGGTGAAGAAATATGAAGGAAAAACTCATCATTCGCAAAAAAGGCGTAAAGGGAGAGGATGGTTACAAGACCTTTTCCATTCGCATTAAAGAGGAAACGGTAGAAAAACTCGATCTTCTTTCCAAAGAGACCGGCAGAAGCCGAAACGAGCTTGTAGGGATGCTCCTTGACTTTGGAATCGAGCACAGCGAGGTAAAATAAACACCGCAGATTTTTCTGCGGTGTTTTTGTATTTACAGAAGGTAAATGGCTCTCAATGCTTGAAGAGTAGCAGAACTTCACGATTTTGAGCCTTCTCCCATTGGAGAAGGTGCACACTTCTGCCATGTTTGAGAGATTATGGCCGTTTTTTGAGATTGAGTAAAAAACATTCAAAAAAATTTATGGGTGGGGGTTATCGATATCACTTTCTTATTTGTTATGATAAGGCTAGCCTTAAGAAAGGAGGTGATATTGTGATGAAGAAATATATGCTTTTTGTGGCAGATTCTATTATTTTGCCTTGGTCAGTAACTTGGTTTGATTTAGTGGCTTTGGATTGTACATATGAAAGTCCGATCTTTATAATGGATTCTTCTTTGGATGAATACGATCAAATTGAATACGCTTACAGACTTTTTGAAAAGGAAATCCAAGAAAAGTTATTCAGACCTTGCTGGTTTCGCTTAGCTGAGTGCAAATTCTAAAGAAAAGTGCAAAAAGAAAAAGCCGCACTTTGTGCGGCTTTTCTTTAATTTTTTGATTTTGCGGTGTTAAGTGAAGAGATTAACATTCTTTTGATTTCTTCTGCCAAAGAGAGCATTTTTTCATAATCGTAGTCCATTAAATTTGTTCTCTTTAATAAAGTTAACCAGTAAATGCTTTCGCTTGTCTCCTTCAAAGAAATGTGCAGCTTTGAAATGAAATCAGCTTTGCTATTGCCGTAAACTGCTTCGTTAATATTTGCACCAATGCTCGTAGCGGAACGAAGGAGTTGTTTTGCTATGGTTGTTTCTCTTTTTGCCTTTGAAAAAGCCTCATAAAATAAGATAATATTGGTTGCGAAATCCATCGATTTTTCTAAAAGTGGACTATTCATATTATCACCTCTTCTCAATTATACCAAGAGCACAAAAAAATAACAAGCCTTTGCGAAGCAAAGGCTACCGTTTCTTTTCTCTGGAAAAGCCGCTTATTTTAAGAGAAAAGAGAAAAATGAAGAGAGAATAGTGAAAAGTACAAAAAGAAAAAGCCACACAAAGTGCGGCTTTTCTTTTTGGTGATTCATCGGAGATTCGAACTCCGGACCCCTTGATTAAAAGTCAAGTGCTCTACCGGCTGAGCTAATGAATCATACGCTTTCTCAAGCGTGCCTCTTATGATAGCACAACTTTTCCCCTTTGTCAAGAGATTTTTTTGAAAGTATGGAAATGTGTGAAAAAATGTGATATACTGTGATGTATGATGTAAAAGGGAAGGGGGAAAAGGAATGAAGTTTTTGATCGAAAAGGATTTTGCAGGGCTTACCATCAAAAAGGTACTCCTTGACAAGCTTCGCTTTTCCCGTGCTGCCGTGACCAGCCTGAAAACAAAAGAAATGGGCATTACGGTGAACGGTGAGCACAAGACCGTACGCTATGTTCTCGAAGAAGGGGACGAATTGTCCCTTCTCACCGAGGATACTGCCCCCTCCCCCCGTATTCGGGAAAGCTGTGGCCCCATTGACATTCTTTTTGAGGATGAGGATCTGATTGCAGTGAACAAGCCTGCCGGGATGGCTGTGCACCCCTCCAAAAAGCTTCAGGATGACACCCTTGCTGGGCGCATTCTGTATCACAGGTATCCCATGGTATTCCGTGCTGCCGGAAGGCTGGACAAGGACACCAGCGGTGTGGTGGTCAGCGCCAAAACACGGGTAGTGGGCGGCAAGTTTTTTTATATGATCAAGGACCGCAAGATCAAAAAAGAGTACCTTGTTCTTTGTGAAAGTGATCTGACCCCTCCCCAAGAAGGGGAGATCGATCTTTGCATTCGCCGTGACGAGGAAAGCTATATCAAGCGATGCTGCTTTCCTGCCGACGGTACGGAAAAAGAAGGGGAAACGGCACTGACCCGTTTTGTCCTTTTAAAAAGCGTTTCGCCCTATCACCTGTTTTTGGCAAGTCCCATTACAGGGCGGACCCATCAGCTTCGTGCCCATTTTTCTGCCATTGGCTTTCCCTTGGCAGGGGACACCCTTTACGGAAGAGGATCGGAAATCATTCCGAGGCAAGGGCTTCACGCGCTGCGGCTGACCTTTCCCCACCCGATAAAAGGAGAGGAGATCTCTGTTACCGCACCCTTGCACGAGGATTTTGAAAAGGCACTTCTTTTGGCTTTCGGAGAAAAGCTCCAAGTGGAAAACATCAGTTTATATCAAAAAGGAAAAGAAAAATGAAGAAAATACAGAGTTTTACCGTAGATCACAAAAAGCTTTTGCCCGGTCTTTATATTTCCAGAAAAGACGGAGATGCTACCACCTTTGACCTTCGGTGCAGAAAGCCCAACGGCGGTGATTACCTTTCCAATCTTGCTATGCACTCCGTGGAGCATTTGTTTGCCACCTTTGTAAGAAACGGCCCTTTTTCCGACAATATTTTATATTTCGGACCCATGGGCTGTCAGACAGGGTTTTACCTGATCACAAGAGATCTTGCCCCCGAGACTGTGAAAAAGGAGATCTTCCGCGTTTTGGAGGAAATTATATCCTTTGAAGGTCCTATGCCCGGTGAAAAGGAAGAGGAATGCGGTAATTTCCGCAATCTTTCCTTAGAGGAAGGGAAGAAGGAATGCAAAAAATATCTTGAGATTTTAAAAGAAAGAGAGATCGATTTTCAGTATGAAGTATAAGAAGATCGGCATTATTTGTGCCATGGAAACGGAAGCGAAAAATCTTCTCTCGGCTTTTTGCGAAAAAAAAGAAGAAAAGATAGGAAAAATGACCTTTTTCACGGGAAAGATCGGGGAAAAGGAAGTGGTCCTGAGCGTTTGCGGCATCGGCAAGGTGTTTGCCGCCATGTGCGCGCAAACGATGATCCTTACCTTTTCCCCCGACTGCATCATCAATTCCGGTGTGGCAGGGTCGCTGAGCGAAACCCTTGAGATTCTGGATATTGCAGTGGCAGAGGATCTGGTACAGCACGACATGGACACCTCTCCCCTGGGAGATCCCGTGGGGCTCATTTCGGGGATCAATATCGTTTCCATTCCTGCGGATGAAAATTTAAGAGATGAGATCCTTTCGGCGGCAAGGGCGCTTTCCGTTACCGCGGTCCCCGGACGCATTGCTTCGGGGGATCAGTTCATTGCCAAAAAGGAGCAGAAGGAAAAGATCATCGGGGCATTTTCCCCCATTGCCTGTGAAATGGAAGGGGCGGCGATCGCCCAGGTAGCCTATGTGAACCGGGTTCCTTTTGCTTGTATCCGTGCGATTTCCGATTCCTTTTCGGGAAAAAATGAGATGGATTATGCGCTTTTTGCAGACAAGGCCGCATCTCGCGGAGCAGAAATTCTCCTTCGGGTTCTCAAGGGCTAAAAAGAGACTTTCGCTTATAAAATTGTAACGATTTTTTTATTGTATTTTTCTGTTTTCTATGATATAGTTTAGAAAAAAAGAGAGGGAGGGGTTTTGTGGCACTGCCTGTGGCGTTTTGCGATCGCATGGAAAAAGAGCTTGGCCCCGAAGCACCTCTTTTTTTTGAGGGACTGAAAAAAGAGCCGAAACGGTCTTTTCGCGCAAACTCCCGTATTCTTTCCCGGGAAGATGTTTTCTCTCTTTTGGGCGACGGGGTGAAGGAACAGGTTCCTTTTTGCTCCCATTCCTATTATTTTGAGATGGACGGCATCGGAAACCACTTCTTGCATCATGCCGGTGGGATCTATGTGCAGGAGCCTGCGGCAATGGCGCCTGTGGCAGCCCTCGGCAAAGAGAAGGCAGAGCGTATTCTTGATCTTTGCGCATCCCCTGGGGGAAAAAGCCTGCAGGCGGCAGAGAGCGTTCTTTCCGAAGAGGGCTTTCTTGTTTGCAATGAGCCGTCCTTTCCCCGTAGAAGGGTTCTGATGCAAAACATAGAGCGTCTCGGAGAAAAAAGAGCCTTGGTTACGGGCTTTGACGCCAGAGAGCTTCCCCCCTCTTTCCGATCCGCCTTTGATCTTGTGATTGCCGATGTTCCTTGCTCGGGCGAGGGAATGATGCGGAAAAACGAAGGCGCGGCAGAGGATTGGAGCGAAGAGAAGATCCGCACCCTTGCCGAAATTCAGAAAGGCATTTTGGAAAGTGCCGCAAAGGCGGTCTGTCCAGGGGGCAGGATCCTGTATTCCACCTGCACCTGGTCCAAAGAGGAAAACGAAGAGAATATCGCTCACTTTTTATCCCGGCATCCCGAATTTACCCTGATCCCCCCTGAGGAAAAGGTGTTTTCTTGCGGCAAGGAAGGGGAAATCAAAAACACCCTTCGCTTTTATCCCCACCTTTTTCCCGGAGAGGGGCAGTTTCTTGCCATTTTAAGAAAAGAAGGGGAAAAATCTTTTCCTCCTTCCTTGAAGAAGAAAAAAGAAAAGGCGAAAAAGAAAGACGACAGCCTTTGTGTGGCAGAGTCTTTTTTGAAGGAAACGCTTTTGCACTTTCCCGAAGAAGAAATCTATTTTCGCGATCCGGATGCATATCTTGTACCAAAGACTCCCTTTGAAAAGGAGATCTTTTCATCTCCCGGTGTGCTTTTGGGAACGGTGCAAAAGGGAAGACTTATTCCCCATCACCGCTTTTTCCGAGCGTTCGGGGAGGAAATGAAAAACCGCTTCGTGATCCCCCTGTCCGACCCGAGGGTGGAAGCGTACCTGAGAGGAGAGGAAATTTCCTTGGAGGGGAAGGGGTACGGCACTCTTTTTGCCGAAAAAATTCCTCTCGGCGGTGTGAAGGCATCGGGAGGCCGAGGAAAAAATCTATATCCTAAGGGATTGAGAAAGGTTTAATATGTACGACGAGCTGACAAAAGTGGATATACAGAAAATGCAGGAGGAGATCGATTACCGCATCTCTCTGCGCCCACAGCTTCGTGCCGATGTTCAGCAGGCAAGAGAGCTGGGGGATCTTTCCGAAAACGACGAATACCGAACGGCAAAGCGTGAGAAAGGGAAGAACGACTCCCGTATCCGCTACCTTCAGAATATGATCGCCACGGCAAAGATCATTGAAGATCGATCCCAAGGGGATGAAGTGGGGCTTTTTGACAAGGTTACCCTTTATATAGAAGAAGACGATGTGGAGGAGACCTACCGCATCGTTACCACCTTAAGAGAAAATGTTTTGGAGGGGTGTGTTTCCAAGGAATCCCCTTTGGGACAGGTGATCTTAGGGAAAAAGGTGGGAGATCGGATCCGCATCTCGCCCACACCCAGTTATTCTTACTACGCGGTGATCCGAAAGATCGAAAAAGGGGAAGACGATCCGACCCTTCCCATTACCTCTTACTGAAAAGGAGAAATGAAAATGAAAAAGATAATTTGTTTTTCTTTGGCACTTTTGCTTCTTGTTTCCTTGGGGCTCGGTGTTTTTGCCGAAAGTCCCTCCGGACAGAATGAAACAGAAGAAAATGTAGCACTCAGTGTAGATGTTACCGGCCTTCAGCTGCCTGTTGCAGGGGAAAAGGTGCCCAAAAAACCGGGCGATGCCCTGAACATCAAAGTGCAGACCTCTACAGGTACGGGAAATGCCTTCAAGAGCCTGGAAGTATTTTGGGTGGAAGCCGATCAGGCAGGAAGCGATCCGGAGAGTGCAAAGCTCACCTCTGACGATAAGTTTGTTTCCGGCCGTACTTACCGCATTTATATTACCCTTGAATTTCCCGACGAAGCGCCCCAGGTAAAGGTGGACGAAACGGAATTTACGGTGAACAAACAAACCGCAAAGTATAAGGAAAACGAAGGAAAGAAGATCGTATTTTACTGTGATTTTGTTGCTACTCCCGGCGATTATACCCCCAAGGTTTCTCTCACGGTAGAGGGAGAAAAGAAAAAAGAATATGACGGAAAAGAAACTGTTCTGACTGCCTCGGTGGAAAAGAGCGAGGGCGTGGAATATACCTTCAGCTGGTACCGTGACGGCAAGCTTCTGGAGGATGAGACCAAGGAAAAGCTTCATCTGAAGAATGTTTCCGACTCCGGTGAATACTATGTTCAGGTATCCGCGTCTCTTTCTTCTACAGGTATCAAAAAGACCACCAAGAGTGCATCTCAAAAGATCACAATTGATCCCCATGTGGTCAATATTGAAATTCAGGATGCAGAGAAAAACATTTTCGATCCCGATCCCAAGTTTACCTATGAGGTTTTGGGCGAGATTTACGATGAATTAACGGGGGAACTTGAAAGACTCGAGGGCGAGGATATCGGCAAATACTCCATTTTGATCGGCACCCTCTCATTCCCCGAAGAGGTCGCAGAAAACTATGAGATCCGAGTGGAACAGGGTACGCTCACCATTATTGATGTGGGTCAGCTTCCCTTTGTTCAGATAACATCCATCGCGGACCGCAGCTATATTTCCGGTAAAGACGGTGCGAAGATCCGCGTCAGCGCGCCCAAGGGATCCATTCCCGAGGATGCCATTCTGTCCCTTTCCCTTCTTTCCGCCGATGAAAAGAAAGAATTGGAAAGAGACCTTGGTAAAATGATCAAGGGCTTTAAGATCGACTTGGTAGATGAATCGGGCAAAAAGATCGATCTGGTGCGCCGCGCTTCTCTTCGCATTCAGATCCCCCTTGCCAAAGAGGAGGAAAAATTTGATCCCAAAACCATTACCGCAGGCCTTTTGGCCTCTTCCGTAACCGGTCTTGAGACCAAGGTGACCGAAACCTCTGCTGTGACCTATATTACGGTGGAGATCGAGGATCTTGGCGCAGTTGCCCTCTTTGAAGGGGATGTGATCCCGGATGAAAAGAAGCCCTCCGACAAAAAAGAGCCCCAGAAAGAAAAGGGTGCATCCCTTTGGGTATGGATCCTGATCGTAATCGTTTCCTTGGCGGCAGTGGGTGCGATCGCTGCGGTGATTGTGATCCAAAAGAAAAAGGATACGGAAGAAAAGGGCGGCAAAAAGCCGGAGGAAAAGCCTGCTTCTCCCGAAAAGACCGGCCCGGAAAAAGAAAAGGCAAAGCGCATTGCCGAGCATTTGAACACCCTGCCTCCCGTTCCCCCGAAAAAGGTGGAGGATGAAGGCATGCAGACCCGTGCTTTCTCCGGTGATATTGAGAGCCTTGTAAAAGAATCCGCTGCGGAAGAAGAAAAAGACCCGGATGCGGATATGAAAATCGTTTGCGAACAGGGCGATGAAGATATGAAGATCGCAGGCGAAAAGGAAGAGACCAAAGAGGAAAATCCCCATGTGATCTCCTTTGAGGATCTGGAGGACTAAGCTTGTTTGCAATTTTTGACCTGGACGGAACCCTTGCAAAGGTAGGAAAGGCGGCATCGGAAGAAACGGTGCGCCTTCTCCACGCCCTCGGAGAAAAGGGCATGAGAATTGCCTTGTCCAGCGGAAAGCCAACCTTTTATCTTTGCGGCTTTGCAAGACAGATGGGGCTGGAGGATGCCATTCTCATCGGAGAAAACGGCGGCGTGATCCAGGAGGGAGTAAATCTTCCTCCCGTCTATTACAAAGAGGCGGATATGCCCAAGCTTACCCGTATTTCTTTAAAAGAGATCCGAAAAAAGCTTGAAACAAAGTTTCCCGGGCGCATCTGGTATCAGCCAAATGAAACGGCACTGACTCCTTTTCCCCATTTTCAAGAGGATTTTCCTCCCATTAAACAATTGCTGGATGACTTCATTACCCCGGAAATGCAGCTGACCGTATACGAGCACAAGGACTGCTTTGATATTGAATACAGCCGCCTTTCCAAAGGGGAAGGACTTCGCCTTCTTTCCTCTATTACAGGGGTTTCGGTAAAGGATATGATCGCCTTCGGTGATTGGACCAATGACTATTCCATGTTTGATGTGGCGGGGTATTCCGTTGGAATCGATCTTCCCGACCCTCATCGGGCAAGTGTGAATTTTCCCACCATTGAGGAAGGCCTTCGGCATATTTTGGATAGAATAGAAAAAGACTGACCAAAGGGAGATGCTTCATAAAGAAGTTGTCTCCCTTTTTCTATACAAAGAGAAAATGACACTTTCAGTTTGAAAGTGTCATAGTGGGTTACATACTTTGAGAAAGATAAATACTTGCCAAAAATAAAAAATATCATTCTCGGTAGGTAAAGTGATATTGCAAACTAGCGTGTGCAGTGATATTTTTGCCTTACAGCAAAAGTGATATTGAAGCCTTACGCTTTCAGTGATATTATATTCGCCCATTTAACTGTCCGAAGGACAATACCACGATGCGAAGCATCATATCACTGCGAAGCAATATAACTTGCCTTTAGGCGAATATAACTGAGGCGCACTCCGTAAGGAAGTGCGCCTCTAAGGGTGCTTTTTGCATCCCGCCGCAGCCGTGTGAAGAGAAGTGAAAACCCCACATAGCCAGGGGCGGTGCCCTCTCTCGAACTTATGTGCTCCCATCTTCCCACATGGGGAGGTCTGCAGCCGTTTTGAGAAGCCGGGCTCCAATTTCAATTCGTAGGTTTCTTGTCGTCTTCATCACGAGAAGGGCAGGGTGTTTTGGAAAAATTATTCGTTCTCGTCCAGATCGATCTCTTCCATCATTTCGTTATCGAAAGCGTCGGCAACGCGATCAAATTCGTCATCATCGTCAATGGTGATGAGAACCTCTTCTCCGTCTTCTTCGATTGCTTTGAGAACGATATACTCATCCTCGTTGCCGTCTACGGCAACCAGAGCAAAATAATCGTTGCCATCCATCTGCAAGGTGCCGATGATGTCAAATTCTCTTTCTACCCCTTCTTCGTCAGTGAGGGTGACGCGATCGGGTTCCAATTCATTCATATCCATTTCTTTTTCGCTCATAAGTTACCTCCTAAAGGTTATTTTCTCTATTTTAACTTGTTTTATGCCATTCGTCAAGTGTTTTACTTTGGGGCTTTTTCTCTTTACTTGCCAAAAAAAGTATTTTGGAGTACAATAAATTGAATTTTTAAAAGAGGTAGTGGTATGAAAAAAGGACTTGTACTGGAAGGCGGTGCCATGCGCGGACTTTTTACCGCAGGGGTACTGGATGCCCTTCTGGAAGAAGAGGTTTTCTTTGACGGCGCGGCGGGCGTCAGTGCAGGAGCTGCCTTCGGATGCAATTTTAAATCCCGTCAGAAGGGGAGAGTACTGCGGTACAATACCCGATACTGTAAGGATAAAAGATACTGCAGCCTTTATTCTCTTGTGACCACGGGGGATCTTTACGGGGTAAAATTTTGCTACGACACCTTGCCGAATACCCTCGATCCCTTTGATTGGGACACCTATGAAAAGAACGAAATGCCCTTTTACGCGGTTCTGACCGAAACGGTATCGGGAAAAGCGGAATACTTTCTCTGTGAGGGAGAAAAGAGGAGACAAATGGATATTTTCCGTGCTTCCGCATCCATGCCCATGGTTTCGAGAAAAGTGAGATTAGACGGTAAAGCCTATCTTGACGGGGGCATTTCCGATTCCATTCCTCTTTCCTTTATGGAAAAAGAAGGATATGAGAAGAATCTTGTGGTCCTTACTCAGCCTCGCCGATATAAAAAGGAAAAGGCTTCTGCCCTGTCTCTTGTTGCCATCCTTTACGGCAAAAAAAGCGGCATCTATCGGGCAATGGCAAAAAGACACGAAATGTATAACCGGGAAAAAGAATATGTATTCAAAAGGGAGCGGGAAGGAAAAGCCTTTGTTTTATCTCCGAAAAAGTCCCTTCCCGTAGGAAGACTGGAAAAGGATCCGGAAAAGCTTTTTCTTGCCCACAAGATCGGCTATGAAACAGCAAAAGAAAATATGGAAGAAATTAAAAAATTCCTTGCTGAATAAAGATCCGACTCATTGGGAGACTTCTCTAAGGGAAGTCTCCCAGTTTTATTCGCCAAAGGCGAGTGATATTGCTTCGCAGTTATATGATGCTTTCGCATCGTGATATTGTCCTACGGACAGTTTTTAGGGCGAATAAAATATCACTACGACCAGAGGGAGTAATATCACTTTCACAAAGTGAAAATATCACTCTTTGCACAGCAAAGAATATCACTTATCTTTCTTTTTTGTTGTAAAAAGGGTTTGGGTATCACCCAAAAAGAAACATTTGTATTTACAAATGCGATGCCGGTTCTATCCGTTAAGCATAAGAAAAGCCTCGATGAATTTCATCGAGGCTTTAAT
>JAZUOK010000227.1:0-5214 GCA_045604665.1 Eubacteriales bacterium
GAAAGTAAAAAAACATTTATTAAACCTTGCCTTGTCCGCGATGTTCTTAGCCCTCGCCTATGTCTTACCGTTTTTTACGGGGCAAATTCAAAAGATCGGCGCTATGCTTTGTCCGATGCATATCCCCGTTTTGCTTTGCGGATTTGTTTGCGGTGCACCGTATGGATTTGCAGTTGGTTTTGCTGCACCGCTGATTCGCTCCTTTATGCTGGGGATGCCCCATCTTTTCCCGAATGCGATCGCAATGGCCTTTGAGCTTGCATTTTACGGCTTGGTATCCGGTCTTCTTTACAAAGCATTGCCTCAAAAAAAAGGTTTTATTTATGTTTCGCTGATCGGTGCTATGGTTGCAGGCCGTGCTGTTTGGGGGATTGTGATGTTCTTTTTGATGGGGCTTGACGCTACAAAATTTGGTTTTACAGCTTTTTGGGCAGGAGCAATTATAAATGCGATCCCCGGAATCATTGTACAGATCGTTCTTATCCCGCTCATTGTGATCCTTTTGGAAAAATCAAAACGGATCCCCGGAAAAAGGGAATAGAAAAAGAAATTCATCTTGATAGCGCAGGTATATCCGGTGAAAAGAATCTTCTTGATTTGTTTCAAAAGAAATGGTAAAATCTCGTAGAGAATCCCCAGTGAAAAATAAACGGAGAAAATATGTCCTACCGCGATCTGAATACATATTTAAGAGAAAAATTCGATAAAAAAATATATAAAATATCCCTTTCTACCCCCTTTACCTGTCCCAACCGTGACGGCACAAAAGGGGTGGGCGGATGCATTTTTTGCTCCGCTTCGGGCAGCGGCAATTTTGCGGCAAAAGGGAGTGATCCCGTATCCCTTCAGCTTTTGGAAGGGAAGGAAAGAGTGAAGGGGAAAATTCGCGGAGAAGCAGGATATATTGCTTATTTTCAGTCCTTTTCCTCTACTTACGGGGATGTTTCCGTTCAAAGAAAGCTTTTTTATGAAGCCATCTCGGATCCGGAGGTGGTTGCCCTTTCCGTTGCCACACGCCCCGACTGCTTGCCGGAAGAGGTGCTGGATCTTTTAGAGGAGATCAGCAAAACAAAGCCCGTTTGGGTAGAACTCGGCTTTCAGACGGCAAAGGAGGAAAGCGTAGATTTGATCCGCCGCGGCTATGAAAACCGTGTTTACGAGGAAGCGGTATCGAATTTGAAAAAAAGGGGAATTTCTGTGATCGTCCATCTGATCCTTGGGCTTCCCGGTGAGGATCATCACGATGAGATTGCGTCGCTTCGCTTTGCGGTAAGAGAGGGTGTGGAAGGGGTGAAATTCCATCTTCTTCATGTGCTTCGGGGAACGGACCTTGCAAAAATGGATTATGAGCCTCTCTCTTTGGAGGAATATGTTCGGCGTGTCACAGACCTGATCCGCTTTGTGCCGGAAAATGTTGTGATCCATAGGCTTACCGGTGACGGAGATAAGAAGGAACTGATCGCACCTCTTTGGAGCGGCGATAAAAAGAGGGTTCTTGCAGAGATTGCAAAGCGTATTCGAAGAGAAAACATTCGGCAGGGAGAAGCACTTCCTCAAAAATAAGAATTTTTTCAAAAAAACTCTTGACAAATGGAACTTACTCTGTTAAAATAACCAAGTCTTCGGCCCGTTGGTCAAGCGGTTAAGACACCGCCCTTTCACGGCGGTAACATGGGTTCGATTCCCGTACGGGTCACCAGAAAAGACCCCACATTTGTCTACGACAAGTGTGGGGTCTTTTCAATGAAATAAATCCCTTGCGGGATTTGTGAAATAACGCTTCGCGTTATGAAATAGCTGTCGCTATGAAATACGCTGCGGCGTATAAGGGATTTATTTTATTTCACATTTTGCCGCTAAGGCAAAATATTTCATAATCCGCAGGATTATTTCATATTGCGTAGCAATATTTCATTCACTATGCTATAATATTCGCAGAGGTGAGGACTATGAAAGAAAATAAACTTGTCGACTTATCTGTGGATTTTGCCATTAAGATAATTAAGTTCTGCGAAACCATCAAAGGTCATTATTCCCTTGTAAATCAATTGGAACGTTCAGCCACTTCAATCGGTGCCAACATTCATGAAGCAAATTACGCCCACGGGAAGCCTGACTTTATTGCAAAATTACAAATTGCTTTGAAGGAATGCTACGAAACGGAATATTGGCTTGAATTGTTTGTAAAGTCCGATATTCTGAATAGAGAAACTGCGATTAATCTTTATAATCAATGCGGCACAATCCGCCGCATATTGATTGCCTCTATCAATACCGCAAAGGAGAGTACAAAATGACCTATGGCATCATTGATAGGAAGAACCATAAATATTACACCTATATGAGTAAGGTTTTTCAAGCAATGGATAATGCCCAACTGCAGTATAACTGGCTTATTACAGGCTGTATATGTTATCCACAGAACAACGATATCGAAAAACTGCTTGATCAAGAATACTGTTGGTTAACCGGTGATGAATTATCTGCCATAATTGAACAAGAAGATTTTCAATGGATTTGGGGTTGTCTTTGCGGGTTTTCAAAAGATATTACGATGGAAGAAGCACTTAAATACCCGTTGCCGTCTGCTGAAGATTATGATGGATACTATCAGAATCCGGTATCTCTCCAACATCCGCTTTCTTCTGTAGAGATTGTTCCTTCCGATAGTTCGTGGACTCTTATTATTAGTAAGGACAAAACCATCATAGACAGTTATCTGAAAAGATGTCCTAAATGCGAAGAGTTATTTTCTTTCAATCAGCGATAATCATTACACTACTTTTACTTACTTTTACCCCGATTTCGCTCCGTTTGGTTGCTCTTTCGCAAAAAAACGAAGTTTTGCTTCGTTCTTTTTTTATCCAAGCTTCGGTCTTGGTGTATCGTAAAAGAGAAAACGGGGCAGATCCCCTTTGAAAAATGGAGTCAATATGAAAAAATTGATTATTTTTGATCTGGACGGAACACTTTTTGATACCACCCGTTCCATGGTAGCCTGCGGAAACGAAGCCCTTGAAAAATTGGGTCTTCCTCTTCTTTCCCCAAAGGATTATGCGCGCTTTTCCGGGGCAGGAGTAGAGGGCTATATTCACGCTATTTTAGAGGCCGCAGGGGATAAGGAGCATAAAAACGCCCGGCTCTTCTGGCAGTATTACACAAGTAAAAATGAGGCGGATCAACTGGATCTGATTTCCCCCTACGAAGGGATAAGAGAGCTGCTTTCTTCTTTAAAGGAAAGGGGAATAAAGCTTGCAGTGCTTTCCAACAAAAACGAAGAAGCCTGTATTCCCATCGTTCACGCTGTTTTCGGGGAAGATGTTTTTGATGTGATCCGGGGCGATAAAGAAGGCTTTTCCCCGAAGCCCGATCCTGAAAATGTTTTTAAAATCATGGATCTTTTTTCCGTAAAAAGCAAAGACTGTCTCTATGTAGGGGATACGCAGGTAGATATGGAAACGGGAAAAAATGCAAAGATCGATACGGTAGCAGTTCTTTGGGGCTACCGCGAAAGGGAAGAGCTGGAACCTTTTTCTCCCGAATATTTTGCGGAAAAGCCACTTGATATTCTTTCTGTCTTATAAGAAAAAAGAGAAAAGCCAAGCAGTGTTTTACAGCTTGGCTTTTTTATATCATTTTTATGATTTGCTTTTTAAATAACCCAGATCCGTTAGGATCTCATTGATTTCATTGAGAGAATTTGGTGAGCAGGCATAAATGACGGTGTCGTTTTGATACATAACCAGGTAATGCATACCGTCTTTTACGACGGTGAATATTTTATTTCCCCCCGAAAGCGTGGTTTCGTAGTTTTCACGCCTTGAATTTTCGATTTCCGGCGCGGTAAGATACACAATTTGGTTATATACCAGGTCAACGGTTTTATCATCTGAATATCCGTAAAACTCAAACTTGCTTTTCCCCTTCACGCCGGCGGCTGTATGCAGAAGCTTGTTTTCGTCAATTTCCCAAAAGGTAGTGGGAATATTTGCGGTCTCATACCCTTTTTCATTTAGAAGAGTGATCAAGTCAGCATGAACGGTTATTGCTGATTTTTGCGGCTGCTGATAGGAGTGAGAAGTTGATAAGCCCCATATGCCCAGCATAAAAAAGAGTAAAATTCCAAAGAAGAAAATTCCCACAAGCGCATAAACGATGATGTGTTTTAAGGGCTTCTTTTCACGGGATTCTTTTTCCTGTGTTTTTTTCGCCTCAAGCTCTTCGTCAATAGGATGCTTTTTTCTGTAAATTTTTCCCCAAATCAAAAGAAAAGCATTGATGACAACAAGGATAAGATCGCCGAGAAAAGCGTATTTTACCTTGTCAATATGCATCGCGGCGTAGGCAGCGATGTTAAGTGCTCCGAGGCTGGGAAGGGTACAGATTCCGAAGGCCCAAAGAAGCTGAATCGATTTTTTGGGATCCGAACTGTATTGCTTGAAAAATTTTATAAAAAAGCGCTGTTTTTTTCTTAAGCGGTGTCTCCCGATGCTTGAAAACGGGCGCTGGGAAGAAGTTTTTTCCAAAAAATCCCTGAAGGTCATTCCCGTTAAATTCAGTGCTTCCCGAAAAAGCCAAAAAGCACAGTAAAGATTTGCAGGCAGGAGGAGAATGGAAAAAATAATACTAAAAAGCTGATATTTTATCATCTGTTAAAGGATGCCTTTCGTGTGGATCGGATTTATTCTATATTATCATACGCGAGAAGACTTTGCAAGAAAGGCTCGGCAGTATATTCTGCCGAGCCTTTCTGTATTTTTAAAACAGGTTTTATTTTCCTTCCGCCAAGCGAACGATATCGCCTACGCCGCCAAGCACCGCAGAGGGGCGATAGCCGAAGGTTTTTAAGGTTTCCTCGGAGGAAACGCCTGAAAGGACCAGAACGGTTGACATACCGCTTTCAAGGCCGGAGATCACATCGGTATCCATACGGTCGCCTACCATAACCGCTTCTCCCGAATGGCAGTTTAAGAGCTTCAGCCCTGTTCGCATCATCAGAGGATTGGGTTTTCCGCAGAAATACGCTTTCTTTCCCGTGGCGATCTCAATGGGGGCAACCAGTGCGCCGCAAGCAGGCGCGATTCCGTTTTCAATGGGGCCGGAAACATCGGAGTTGGTGCCGATGAGCTTTGCACCGCCCAAAACAAGGTTGGTGGCTTTGGTAATGGTTTCCAGGGAATAGGTCTTTCCTTCTCCCACTACTACATAATCGGG
>JAZUOK010000228.1:0-4914 GCA_045604665.1 Eubacteriales bacterium
TTGATTTGGCGCAAAGCGCCAAGATTTTTTTATAAAAGGTTTTTACAAACACCTCATCCACCGCTAAAGCGGTCCCCCTTCTCCCACAGGAGAAGGCTATATGGCAAAAACTTTTACCTTTCCTGTAGGGACCGGCGGCCCGACGGTCCGCATACAAAAAATGGGCATTTGCTACCGCAAATGCCTACCTCACCTCTTCACTTTTCACTCTTCACTTTTCACTTAAAAAAAGCACCCTTTCGGGTGCTTTTTCTTGTTATATCATTTTTTCAACTCTTTCGTCCTGCAGTGCAAGAGTCTTCATAAATTCCTCTTTGTCCGGGACCTGATAGGAATTCCACAATTTTTCCGAAAGAGGTGCGATGCGCAGGCGAATGCGCTCCCACTCGTCCTTGAGCATCTGAGGGCGCGGCGCGTATTTTGTGCGATGCATCTTATCACACCAAGCACAAAGCTGACCCCCAAGGATCGCAGAGGTTTCAGGTACCACAATGGGTTTTTCGTGGGCAAAGGATTTAGGCCACCAGTGATCCCACACATTCTTTTCCCAATCCAGAATCTTTTCCGGATCCCACATAGGCTTTGGCGTTACAATATAAAGAGGTCTCCAGGAAGCATTGATGATCTGAAAGCCCCCTTCCAAAAGGTCGGGCGCCACCTGATAATAAGATTCCCAGGCAAAAACAAGGGTCTCTTTGGGGATCATGTGGTTGCAGTCCTTGCCAAACCCCTCCCATACCACGGGAGTTTTACCCATATCAAGGATCATTTTGCACATTTCAGAAACCATATAGCCGTAAAGGGCATGCACATCTTTCAGTCCGTGAGATGCCATAAAGCCCAGGGTTTCTTCTTGCTTTTCCCACTGGGAAATATCTGCCTCGTCACCGCCAATGTGGATAAAAGGCGAATCGGAGAAAACATCAGCCGTCTCCCGAAACAATTCCTTCAGCGCGGCAAAGGCCTCCTTTTTTCCCCACATAATACCGGAGATCTCTTTTGCTTGCACGGTGGTATCTGCATCGCTTTCCTTGGGAAGAGGCCCGAAAAGATCGGGGTACGCCTTGTTAAAGGCGGCAAAGTGACCCGGTGCATCGATTTCGGGAACGATCACAATGCCTCGCTCTTTGCAGTAAGCGACCAGAGCCGAAAGCTCTTCTTTCGTGTAATGCTCCTGGGATACAGCCTTGGGCAAGCATTCAAAGGGGAACCGAACCCCTTGATCATCGGTCAGGTGGATCTGAAAACGATTGACTTTATAAAGCCAGCAAAGATCCGCCGCGGCATATAAATACTCCGTCTCGTGGAACACACGGGCAGGATCCACCATCAGACCGCGCCAAGTGCTGTCGGGCATATCTTCCACTTCACAGCAGGGGAAAAATACCCCCTCTTCTGTCTCTTCGATCAATTGGAACAAGGTAGCCAAGGCATGGTTCATCCCCACATTGTCAGAAGCGAAAAGAGATGCCTTTTCCCCAATGGATATGCGGTATCCCTCTCCCAGATCGGGACAAAATTTCAGAACAAGGCCCTCTCCTTTTCCTGCAGCCTTTCCAAAAGCTGCGGCACAGTAACTGCCGAACACCTTCAAAGCAGGAGCAAAAACAGAATCACTTTCCGCGGCAAAAAAGGATGCAGGGATCATTTTTTCGCCAAAGGTGATCTTCTTGGGCCTTGGAATTACATTTCTCATTTTCTTTCCTCTTTTTTTAGATTGTAATTTTCTGAATACCGTCTTTTTCGATGATATGCTCTGTCACACTCATTTCCTTCATCCATTCGCGGGTGCGAGCGGTCAGATACGGGCCCGTATCAAAGCCCTCACCCCGATCGTTGTTCCAAAGCCACAGGGGCGTAGGCCAAATACATCTTTGTACACCGATATATTCGTAAAATTCTTTGCTCACACCCCCCTGACCGTGATGGGCCATTTGGGTATAATCCGCCTGTAATAAGGAAAGAGGGCAACGCCTTTTTACATCCTCACCGCCGGGCACCCCAAGATCGCCTAAAATGAGAATGCTTTTTTCCTTCCCTTCGATCCGATATACCGTAGAGCTGTTGTTAATATCAATGATATCGGGGTGAAAGGTGCGCAAAACACGGATCTTCACTTCCCCGAAATCAAAAATTTCTCCTTCTGTTACCCTGTGTACCGAAAAAGACTTCTTCCATTCTGAAACGCCCTTCCAGAGCTCCCCTTCAAACGGACTGCGAAAAAGGGTGGAAAAAGGGCCTGTTTCCAGATCGGGAAAGCAGTGATACACCTTCTCTACCCGAATCCCCTCTCCGTTTTTCCGAATGTATTCCATACAGCCGATATGGTCATGGTGGGGATGGGTAAAAAACCAGGCGTCCACATGGGATAAGGCTTTTTCCTTTAAAAATTCTGCCATCTGAGGTCCGTCGTGTACCGTGCCGCCGTCAAAAACGACGGTCATATCTTCCCACAGGATCACACAGCCAAACATCTGGGATCGGGAAGCATTCCCCATCAAATAAAAATCAGCCATCGCGTCTTCCTTTTTACAAAGCCTTCTATTTTGTTCATTGTACCATCTCGAAAAGAAAAGTCAAGGAAAAACACCCCCGTTTTACCCCTTTTCTTTTTCAAAATGCCCTTTATAAAAAAATCCCAAGCTTACACTTGGGATTTTTGTTAGGAAAAATGTTTTCTGCGGGACTCGATCAAGGCTGTGATAAAGCTTTTGTCCAGTTCCGTCAATCGGTATTCGTTGCGATAGATTAAAACATCCTTGTAGCGTTTTTTGTTGCCCATATAAGGAAGCTGAACCAAATTGTACCGATCCAAAACCTTTTGGGGCACAGGAGATTCCCACATAAAGGTATCGAGATTTTCCGAAAGAAGGTCAAACTGACTGCCGCGCTCAAAAATATAGATCCGGCGGTCGATCTGATCGGGCATCTCGTCCTTGACCACCTTGGAAAGGGGCAGAGTAGGCACATAAGGATCTGCGTGGGTGATCTCGATATAGGAAGAAAGATCCTCCGTCATAATTTCTTCCTTTTCCGAAAGAGGATTGTCACGGCTCACGATCACCTGATAGGAAAATTCCGCAACCATTTCGTAGGAGAGCCCCTTTTCCTCCAGAAGCTCCTTGAAATGAAGATCGTGAGTCTGAGCGTAACGGATAATACCTAATTTATAGTCATTTTCCAAAACATTGTTGATGGTTCTGCCGGAATTGGTTTCCTGATAGAAGATCTCCGCAGGATTTTCCGTTAGATTTTTGGAAAACTTGGCAAAGGCCTCCGAAATATAGCAGGCACGGGGAACGGAAATGGAAAAACGCTGTTTTTTCACGGCATTTTCCTTGTAAAGCGTTTCCACCTGATCGATCTGCTTTAAAATTCCCTTGGCATAGCCGATAAATTCTTCTCCCTCGGGAGTCAGGACCATGCCCTTTGCACTGCGGGAAAAGATCTCGATGCCTAAATCGTTTTCCAATTCTCGAATGGAACGGCTGATATTGGGCTGAGCGGTAAAAAGCGTTTCCGTCGCTTTGCTGACAGAACCGAGCTTTGCCACTTCAACGGCATATTTAATATGCAGAATATTCATATATCGCCCTCCATTTTCATTTCTTTATTTATATTAACATAAAGGCAGAAAAAAAGCAAGAAAAAGCGCGAAAGGGTTTTCCTTTCGCGCTGTTTTTTAAATTTCAAGATTGGAGATTACACTCTTCAAACAATCTGCACTATGTTCAAGCTTTGCCTTTTCTTCTGCGGTCAAGGGAAGCAGGATCTTATTGGAAGCGGTCTTATTGCCCACAACGGTCAAAAGGCTCATTGCCACATCGTCAATTCCGTATTCACCGTGAAGCATGGTGGAAACGGTCAGCGTAGTATCCACACTGTTGAGAAGGCATTTGCACAGATGGCAAACCGACATGGAAACCGCATAGAAGGTCGCACCCTTTCTGCCGATGATCCTTCCGCCGGAGGTCCGCATATATTCTTCCACTTCATCCATTTTGAAATCGGGGTAAGTACCCTTATTTAAAATGTGGTTCGGGTAATCCAGAACAGGAACATTGGAAATATTGGCATTGGACCAGGGCACGAAGGAAGAATCGCCGTGCTCACCCAAAACGAAGGCGTGCACATTCTTCTGACTGACGGAATAGTATTCGGAAATACGGGAACGGAGTCTTGCCGTATCCAGAATGGTACCGCTTCCGATCACGCGGTTTTCGGGAATACCGGAAACCTTGGCAAATACATAAGTCAGAACATCTACAGGGTTGCTGACGGTCACATAGGTGGCATCGGGCGCGTATTTGACCACCTCTTTGGCAATGGCTTTCAGAATGTTTACATTGGTCTGGGCAAGCTCAAGTCTTGTCTGACCGGGCTTTCTGGCAATTCCGGAGGTAATCACCACGATATCGGAGCCTACGGCATCCTGATAGGAGCCTGCATAAATGTTGCAGGGGGTAAAGAAGGGTACGCCCTGACGGATATCCAGCGCCTCACCCAAGGCTTTTTCCGTGTTGATATCGATGAGAACGATCTCGGAGGCAACGCCTGCCGTGGTCAAGGTGTAGGCAACGGTAGCGCCTACATTTCCGGTTCCGATCACTGTGATCTTATTCATAATTTTTCTCCTTTACATCAAGACTGAGATGGCATCCGAAATGTTTTTTTCCAATGCCTCTCTGCCGTAATCGTCTACTTGTTTTTTATTTTTCTCTCCGTGGGTCAAGCATCCCGCACCGCCGATGCAACCGCCCACGCAGGCCATACCTTCAATAAAGTTGGCATCCAGAACCCCTTTGGATTTTTTCAGCAGTGCCGCCTTACAGGCTTCGATCCCGTCACAGGGAAGGGCCTTAAGGTCAAAGGATATCCCCTGTTCCTCAAGGGCACGGGCAACCGCTTCCGTAA
>JAZUOK010000229.1:0-3686 GCA_045604665.1 Eubacteriales bacterium
CTCTATGCTTGTAAAGTCTATGGCGTATGAACTTGGTAGGTACGGGATCCGCGCAAATAATGTTGTAGCAGGAGCGATCCATTCCGCTCGCTGGGATCATTTAAGTGAAGAAGAAATCTTACGGCGAAGAGAAAAGTATCCCATCGGTCGAGAATCCACCGAGGAAGAAATTGCAGAAGCGGTATTTTTCCTCTCATCGGATAAAGCGGGAAGTATAACAGGAATTGATTTTACGGTAGATTCGGGCCTTAGTGCCTGCCTTCTGCCATATCAGAAACAGGAGATGTAACAATGAAAATTACAGATATTAAAGTCTACATCATGGACGCCTACAGAACCAACTGGACCTTTATCAAGGTGGAAACGGATGAGGGACTTTACGGCTGGGGCGAAGCCTCTCTCGGAACGCAGGAAATGGCTCTGAAGGGGTGCGTGGAGGATCTGAAACGCTTGATCGTGGGCAGAGATCCCATGCAGATCGAAAAAATGCGTTTTGAGGTCTACCGGGATATTTACTGGAAGGGCGGACCTGTTTTGATGTCTGCCATCAGCGGTATCGAGATGGCAATGTGGGATATTGTCGGAAAATACTTTAATACGCCTGTGTATAATCTGTTCGGCGGCAAAATGCGCGATCGTGTGAAAATGTATGCCAACGGCTGGTTTTCCGGTGCTACGACCCCCGAGGAATTTGCTGCAAAAGCAAAGGAAACCACCTCTCTCGGTGTGAAAGCGCTGAAATGGGATCCGTTCGGAAAGGCCCATATGACCTTGACAAAGGAAGAAATGCACAGAGCGGTAGAGACCGTGGGTGCGGTCAGAGAGGCTGTGGGGGAAAATGTAGATCTTCTCATTGAGTGTCACGGTCGATTTAACCCCTATACAGCCATTGAAATATCAAAAGAGCTTGCCCCCTTTAAACCGATGCTGATGGAGGAGCCTTGCCCTCCCGATCATATAGAGGCCATCGCCAAGGTGAAGGCAAAATCTCAGGTGCCGATCTCTGCAGGGGAAAGAGTGTATACCATTTACGGCTTTGAGGATCTGTTTGAAAAGGATGCGGTGGATATCGCCCAGCCGGATATGTTCCATACCGGCGGTATGATGGAGTGTAAGAAGATCGCCGCAATGGCAGAAGCAAAACACATTCCCATCTCCTTTCACAATCCTTCCGGGCCTATTTCCAATGCGGCAATCCTACAGCTCGCCGCCGCAACGCCGAATTTCCTGATCCACGAAATTATGATCAATGACTCTTCTTTCCGTAAGAGCATTACAACGGAAGAGGTGATCTTTGACGACGGTTATATCCTGATCGGTGACAAGCCGGGTCTCGGCATTGATGTAAATGTGGAGGAAGTGGAAAAAAGGCCCTATAAGCCGATCAATCTTCGCCATTATACGGGCAATTTAACGCAAATTCGCCCTAAGAATGACACAGTATTTTACTTTAAGGGAATCGGTGAACAAAAATGAGTATGGAATTGATCAAAAAGAATCGCTTTGTAGGAATTTTTCGACATATCCCCCCGATGTTTGCGCTGGATGCAGCAAAGGCGATGTATGAAGGCGGAATCCGAATTTTTGAAGTTACCTTTGACCCCCGTGAAACGATCACGGCAAAGGAAACAGGGGACATTATCAGTCAGATGCGAAGCTATTTCGGGGAGGATGTGAGTGTAGGTGCCGGCACGGTGCTTACCGCTTCTTTCGCTCAAACGGCTTTTTTGGCAGGAGCGGAGTTTATCGTTGCGCCCAATACCGATGAAAAGGTTATGGCCTTTACAAAGGAAAAGGGGATGCTGTCCATTCCCGGCGCTTTTACCCCTTCCGAGATCATGACAGCTTACAATTTAGGCGCTGATATTGTGAAGATTTTCCCCATCGGACCGAATGATGCTCCCTATTTAAAAAATGTGATCTCTCCTTTGTCCCATATCCCTTTTATGGTGACGGGAGGTATCAATCCCGATACCATCGAAAGCTTTTTGTCCATGGGACCCGTGGCGGTTGCCGCAGGAGCCACCATTGTAACCGAAGCTCTTGTGAAAAACGGTGATTTTGATACGATCTATAAGAATGCACTGGCACATACGGAAAAAATCAGATAAATCGGAGAAATTTTGTTTTTTGACTTGTTTTCTTTTCTGTTTTCCTGTAGAATTGAGAAAAATCCATCCTTGATATTTTGGAGGAATGATGATGAAAAAATACGATGTTGCCGCTTATATCTGGCCCGCTTATACGGCCAAGGAGCCCCGTACCCGTATGTTTTGGCCCGAGGGGATCGGCGAGTGGCAAAGTGTAAAAAATATCCATGAGGTTATGCAAAGTAAACCCGAGGGCTACACCTGGAACAGAAAGCCTCTTTGGGGTTATGTGGATGAAGCAGATCCTTATGTGATGGAAATGGAGATCGAGGCAGCCCTGGATCACGGTGTGAATGTATTTATTTAGGACTGGTACTGGTACGATAACCGTCCCTTCCTCGAGCAGTGCCTGAACGATGGCTTCTTAAAGGCAAAAAATCACGATAAAATGAAATTTTATCTCATGTGGGCAAACCACGATGCCAATACTCTTTGGGATCGCCGTATCTCCGATCAAAAGACCACCATCTGGGAAGGAACAGTCAATTTTGAGCAGTTCAAGACCATCGGCAAAAGATGGATCGATCAGTATTTCCATCTTCCCTCATACTACACCATTGAAGGAAAGCCCGTTGTGAGCATTTACGATGTGGCAAACTTTATCAACGGTATGGGCGGTCTTGAAGAAGCAAAGAAAGCACTTTCCTGGCTGCAGGAAGAGGCGAAAAAGGCAGGTCTTCCCGGGGTGCACATTCAAATGGTAAAATGGGGCAAAAAACAGCTGAACCTCTCCGGCGTAGACGGAAGTACTATGGAATATACCCATCTGGAAGCCTTCAAGGCATTGGAGATGGATTCCTGCACCCACTATCAGTTTGTTCATTTTTCCGATATGAACAGGGACTATACGGAAATTGCAAAAGATGCCTACGAGGAATGGGAGAAGACCGCCTCAGCGATCGACAAAGAGTATTTCCCCCATGTTTCCATCGGCTGGGATAACAATCCCCGGTATGTGGCTTTTGCAAACCGCGTGACCACCAATAACCCTCCCGAAGAATTTAAAAAGGTTCTTCAAAGGGCAAAGGAGCATGTGGATAAATACAACAAGACACCTCTCATTACCGTAAACAGCTGGAACGAATGGACGGAAACAAGCTATCTTGAGCCCGATACCCTCTACGGCTACGGGTATCTGGAAGCCATTCGCGATGTCTTTTTGGAAAAATAAAGCAATGAAAAGCGGAGTTTTGCTCCGCTTTTTCTTTTTGTAAACTTTCGTTTTTCTCTTGCTTAATGATAGATTTAATTATATAATAGTATTTAAGTATAATGAGGGATTTGTCGGCCTTTTGAAAAAAGAAAGGATGGGGAATATGTATCGCAATACATATGTAAAGATTGACGAAGAAAAGCTTTTTGAAAATGCAAAGGAGATTACCTCCCGTTACCCCGAATACCAATACTTTTTCGGTGTGGTAAAGGGGAATGCATACGGTCACGGTATGCATGTGGTCAATGCTTTGATTCGGGGCGGCGTCAATTACCTTGCAGTGGCTACCTTGGAGGAAGCGGTAAAGGTAAGAGAATTTAACA
>JAZUOK010000230.1:0-7855 GCA_045604665.1 Eubacteriales bacterium
CTTCATACGCATCTCAAGGGTGGTATAGATCTGATCCTTACCGAATCCGATCACCTGAAGTCCTGCCAAGGTGAACTTGATCATGATGGGAGGACCGCAGAGAACAGCGGTCTTGTTGGTGTCAAAACCGAGCTCTTTTACATAGTTGGGTACAAATCCTACATGGCCGTTCCACTCGGGCTGCTCACGGTCAATGGTCAAATGGACATTGATGCTGTCTTCTTTGCACCACTCCTCCATGATTTCGTTGTAGTCAACCAGATCCTGCATGGAACGGGAACCGTAAACGATATCAATGGAGCCGTAGTTTTCTCTGTAGTGACGGCAATAATTGATGACGGATCTGAGAGGCGCAAGGCCGATACCGCCTGCAATAAAGAGAAGGTCTTTTCCCTTGAAAGCACTTTCCACGGGGAAGCCGTTGCCGTAAGGACCGCGAATGGTCACATACTGACCGGGCTCGATTGCGTGGAGAAAGCTTGTAACGCAGCCGCACTTTTTAATGGAAAACTCCATAAACTCCGTATTTGTGGGGGAAGAGGTGATAGAAAAGAGTGCCTCGCCCACACCGGGAATGGAGAGAAATGCGCACTGTCCGGGAATGTGGATAAAGGGTTTCTTTCCGTCGGGAGTTACCACGCGGAAGGTTCTTACATCGGGTGTGTCAACTCGAATGTCGGTAATCACACCAATCGCGGGGATTAAAGCTTCTTTTTCCATTACTTGTCCCCTCCTATCTCTTTCATTACTTTTACAATATTCATATTGATGGGGCATTTTGCGAGACATCTGCCGCAGCCTACACAGCCGAAGATTCCTTCGTTGTTAGCAGGATAATAAACCAGTTTATGCATAAATCTCTGACGGAATCTTTCCATCTGAGTATGACGGGGCTGGTCTGCTGCCATCTGTGTGAAGTCGGAGTACATGCAGGAGTCCCAGCAGCGATAACGCTCGATGCCGTGACCGGTATCGAAATCGCGGATGTCAAAGCACTGGCAGGTGGGGCATACGAAGGTACAGGTTCCGCAACCGAGACAAGCCTTGTAAAGCTCAGCCCATTTGGGATCGTTAAAATGCTCCATCAGTTTTTCTGCTTTAAAGTGATCTGTGGGAAGGTTCTGCAAGGGAAGCTTTGCGAGAATTTCGGAAATTGCTTTCTTTTCTTCTTCTACCTTCTTCTCGTCGCCTTCTTCCAAAAGGGAGGAAAGGGAAGAGAGAAGTGCTTCGCCCTTTTCGGTGTTCGCTTTGAAGAACATTTCTTCGCCTACTTCCCAAGCAGTTACATCGCCTGCGGGAGAGGAAGCGTCAATGCCGAAGGTGCCGCAGAAGCAGGTCTCTTCGGGCATAGAGCAAGCAAGAGAAACGATGGTCACATGCTCGCGTCTGTTTTTGTAGAAGGTGTCTACGGGATCAGCAAGAAATACTCTGTCAAGAATATCAAAGCTTCTCACATCGCAGGCTTTTGCACCGAAAATCACAAAATCTTCGGTTTCCTTGCGGATATCGATGATCTCGATCTTTTGGCCTTCCACCTTGAAGTTTGCCATGTTTTCTACCTGAGGGAAGAAAAAGTCCTTAGCGGAACGGTTGGTGTTGCAAGCCTTGGAAAGCTTGTCACCCTCTTCATATCTTTTGTAATCTGCACCGCCATTGTTGTCAACAGGGAGGTACAGGGCTTCTTTTGCTGCAATGGCAGAAAGAAGTTCGGGAAGTTTCGAAATACTGATTTTCTTCATATTCTTACTCTCCCTTCCGGAAGGCATCTGCCGGTTCCATATCGTCCTGATTGAAGTTCATCAGGGGGTATCTCTCTTCGGGATCGGCACCTGCCTGGTATTCGCCGTAAAATTCGTTGATGTCCTTAATGAACTTGCGGTTCAGAAGGTGCAGGGGAATGCTCTGAGGACAAACTCTGGAGCACTCACCGCAGTCGGTACATCTGCCTGCTACATGGAAAGCACGGATGATGTGGAAGTTCTGCTCTTCAAAGGAAGAAGCAGGTGCTTTGTTTTCAATACCGGAAGCGGCATTGTCAAATACACACTTCTCACAGGTGCAAGCGGGACAAACATTGCGGCAAGCGTTGCAGCGGATACAGCGGGAAAGCTCATTCTGCCAGAAAGCAAATCTTTCTTCGCTGGTCATGTTTTCAAGCTTTTCTACCATATCAAAACGGTCGGAATCGATCACTTCGCCTTCTTCGCCGATCAATTCGTCATAAATAACATGCTTGCGGCTCTTGCAGTTTTGGCATCTTTCGGCAAGTGCATCGTCGCGATTTACCTTCTTTTCACCGTAGATGGTGGAAACCACAAGCTCGTTTTCTTCCTCTTTTATAGAGGTGATACCGCGAAGGCCCATTTTGCGAAGCTTTTCAATGTCAAGCTTTCCTTCGCAGGGGATGCCTACTGCCCATACATTTTCTCTTTTAATGCGGTGCTCCTTCAGAAGCTGGCTGAAAGAGTATGTATCACAAGGCTTCAAGAATACGGCAACAACACCTTCCTTCTGGCATTCCTTTACAAGGTACTTGGAAAGGTTTGCACCGGAAAAACCGTTGTATACGAAATTCTTTTCGATCTCTTCTTTTGTTTGAAATACTTCAGGAGTCTGATCGTAAAAGAACTCGCCTTCGCGCCAACCGATTACACGATTTACTTTGCCGGAAGAGAGAAGCTCGATGGCTTTTTCACGAATTACTTTTTGCATCTCAGATCCTCCAATCTACGATTCTTGCCAAGCTTTGTTACAGTAGCAACGAAATCGTTCATTGTAGCGGCAAACTTTGCACCTTCTGCAGCGCTGACCCATTCCAGTCTGGTTCTTTCTCTTTCGATGCCGAGAAAGTCCAGCATAGAGAACAGGAGGGTCATACGGCGACGGGCATAGTAGTTGCCGGTGGTGTAGTGTCAGTCACCGGGGTGGCATCCGCAAAGGATCACGCCGTCAGCGCCTCTCTGGAAGGCACGGAGGATGAACATGGGATTTACTCTGCAGGAGCAGGGTACGCGGATGATCTTAACATTGGCAGGGTACTGAAGACGATTGGTACCGGAAAGGTCAGCACCTGCATAAGAGCACCAGTTGCAGCAAAAAGCTACGATGGTGGGTTCAAACTTTTCTTCTATTTGCATATTGCGTCTACCTCCGCCATGATTTGTCTGTTAGAGAAGCCATGGAGATCCATTGCACCGCTGGGACAAGCAACAGTACAAGCACCGCAACCCTGGCAAACAGCGGGGTTAACGGAAGCCACTCTGCGTACCTTGGTGGTACGGTCGGGCATACGGAATTCTTTCTCCACATAAGTGATGGCACCGTAAGGACATACCTTTTCACAGGAGGAACATCCGTTACAGAGCATTTCATTGGAATGAGCAACACAGGGGTTGCAGGTAAGACTGTCTTTTGCCAGAAGGCCGATAACCTTTGCGGCACAAGCGGAAGCCTAGGCAACGGTTTCGGGGATATCCTTGGGTCCTTGGCAGCAACCGGAAAGGAAGATACCTGCCGTGGGGCTTTCCACGGGACGGAGCTTGGGATGTGCTTCGGTAAAGAAGTCGTTGGTGTCCATAGAAGCGGTGAGCATAGTAGCCAAAGGACGGGCGGACTTGTCGGGCTCAATGGCAGCTGCAAGAACCACAAGATCCGCATCAATGGTCAGCTGCTTTCCTTCGATCAGGTCGGAAGCACGAACCATCAACTTTCCGTTTTCGGGTGAAACCTTACCTACCATACCCTTGATGTAGTGAACACCGTATTCTTCTACGGCTCTGCGATAGAACTCATCGAAGTTCTTGCCGGGAGTACGAACATCAATATAGAAGACATAAACCTCGGTATCGGGGTATTTTTCACGGGTGAGCATTGCATGCTTTGCAGTATACATACAGCAGATCTTGGAGCAGTATGTTTTACCGCAACCGTTTCCGTCTTCACGGCTTCCCACACACTGAACGAAAACGATCTTGTGGGGATGCTGTCCGTCGGAAGGACGGAGCAGAACACCGCCGGTAGGACCTGCAGCGTTGGTGATACGCTCAAATTCCATCGAGGTGATAACATCGGGAGACTGGGAGTAAGCAAATTCATCGTATTTTGTCAGTTCAATGGGATTGTAACCGGTAGCTACAACAATTGCACCGTACTGCTCTTCTACGATGGTATCCTTTTGCTTGTAATCAATAGCACCTACAGCACAGATCTTGGAGCAGACACCACACTTGCCAGTCTTCAGCATGGTACAGTAGTCAGCATCGATGGTTGCTACCTTCGGAACTGCCTGGGCGAAGGGAATGTAGATGGCTCTTCTCTGATCCAGTCCCAGGTTAAATTCGTTGGGAACCTTCTTCTGAGGACATTTTTCGGTACAGAGGCCGCAGCCGGTACATTTGGTTTCATCAACATATCTTGCCTTGCGGCGGATGGATACATTGAAGTTACCCACAAAGCCCTTGACCGCATCCACTTCGCTGTAAGAGAAGATGCGAATCTTTTCGTTCTGCGCTACATCTACCATTTTAGGGGTAAGGATACAAGCGGCACAGTCCAGGGTGGGGAAGGTTTTGTCGATCTGGCTCATTTTACCGCCGACGGTGGGCTTCTTTTCTACGATGTCCACTTCAAAGCCGGCATCGGCAATGTCAAGAGCGGTCTGAATACCTGCAATGCCGCCGCCGATAACCAGAGCGCGCTTGATAACAGGGCTTTCTCCGGCTGTCAGAGGAGCATTCAGGTGAACTTTCGCAATGGCAGCACGACCGAGAATGATTGCCTTTTCGGTAGCACTTTCCTTATCCTTGTGGATCCAGGAGCACTGCTCGCGGATGTTGGCGATCTCTACCATAAAGGAGTTCACGCCGGCAGCGGCAGCAGCCTTGCGGAAGGTATTTTCGTGCATACGGGGAGAACAAGAGCAGACCACAGCACCGGTCAATTTGTAATCGCGGATGGCATTTTTGATCTTGTTCTGTCCTTCTTCGGAGCACATGTATTGATAATCTTCGAAGTAAACCACGCCGGGCTCTTTGCCAAGAGCTTCGGCTACGGCTTTTACATCGACGGTTGCGGCAATGTTACTACCGCACCAGCAAACGAACACGCCGATTCTTTGCATATTGTCCTCCTATTTTGCGTATTTTCTCATGGCAGACACCAGTGCCTGCTGAGGCATATCCTCGTCAAGAAGTGCGGGGATTGCATCGGGTTTCAAGTGGTTCTGTCCCTGCTGACGGATCACCGCAAGTCTGACGGCTTCGATCAACTTCGCAGGCTCTACCTGACGGGGGCAACGCTCCACGCAGGCAAAACAGGTCAAGCACTTGTAAAGGGATTTAGAGGCCATAAGAGGCTCAATATCTCCGCTTTCTACCATATATACAAACTGATGGGGGTGGAACTCCATCTCGTCGTAGGAGGGGCAGGTTCCACTGCATTTGCCGCATTTCATACACTTGCGGGGATTGACTCCGCTGATGCGGAGGATCTCATCTCTCAAAAACTTCTGTTCCATAATACCTCCTTATTCCAGACCCAGGGCTTCAAAAAGGAGCTCGGTAAAATACACCGCAGGGATCTCTCCGCCGCATTTCTGCAGATTGTAAAGGCACAAGGGGCAAGCGGTGATCACGCTGTCTGCGCCTGCGCATTTTGCGCTATGCAGAACGGCACTGGATTTTTTCTCGGTGATATTCTTATCTTCCAGAGCAGTGTAGGCGCCGCAGCATTCGTTGCGGTAAGCATAGACCACAGGCTCAGCACCGAGGGCGCGAATAAAGTCCTCGATGATGGTGGGATTTTCGGGATCGTCGAAAGCCATTACCTTGCCGGGACGGAGAAGAAGGCAACCGTAGTAAGCGCCGATCTTTCTGCCGGTCAGAGGATTTTTGACCATCTCGCGGATCTTATCGAATCCAACCTTGTCGCGGAGCATTTCGATGAAGTGGATCACTTCGCCTTCTCCTGCATAAGGAGTTTCGTTCTGGAGATAGCGATTTACGCGATCGCGGATCACTTCGTCATTTGCCATGTCAAAATTTACTCTCTTGAGTACATTGTGACAAGCGGAGCAAACGGTTACCACAGGAGTCTGGGCTTCGTTTGCCGCCATCATAACACGGACTGCGGAAAGCTTGGTTGCGATCTCGTCTTTTGCTACGGGGTAGCAACCGCCGCAGCACTGCCATTCGGGAATTTCATTGAGGGTCACACCAAGGGCCTCGGCACAAAGTCTTGCCTTGCGGTCAAGCTCTTTTGCTTTGGTTCTCAAGGTACAACCGGGGTAATATTGAAAAACCATATCCATTTCCTTTCGGTTTTATTTTTATACCATCTGTTCGGGATGGAATACCTCGTCAAACTTTTCAGCGGTCAAAAAGCCGAGAGCCACACAAGCTTCTTTCAGGGAGATGTTCTCCTTGTAAGCCTTCTTTGCGGTCTTTGCAGCATTTTCATAGCCGATGTAGGGGTTCAGCGCGGTAACGAGCATCAAAGAGTTGTGAAGGTTTCCGTGCATCTTTTCGCGGTTTGCGGTAATACCGGTTACGCAGTTGTTGTTGAAGGAAACAATGGACTCAGCCAAAAGACGCGCAGACTGGAGGAAGTTGTAAATACAAACGGGCATAAACACATTCAATTCGAAGTTGCCCTGGCTTGCTGCCATGCCGACAGCAACATCGTTACCCATAACCTGTACGGCTACCATGGTCACAGCCTCACACTGAGTGGGGTTAACCTTGCCGGGCATAATGGAGGAGCCGGGCTCATTTTCGGGAATGAAGATTTCACCGAGGCCGAGTCTGGGGCCGCTTGCCAGCCATCTGACATCGTTTGCGATCTTCATCATATCGGCGGCGAGGGCCTTCAGTGCTCCGTGAGCGAATACGAGCTCGTCCTTAGAGGTCAGAGCGTGGAACTTGTTGGGGGCGGTAACAAAGCTTTTGCCGGTGATTTCGGAAACAGCTTCTGCAACCTTTTCCGCAAAGCCCTTGGGGGTGTTCAGACCGGTACCCACTGCGGTACCGCCCAGAGCAAGCTCGCGAAGGTGAACCAGTGCGGATTTCAAAAGATCTTTATCTTTCTCAAGGCTGGATCTCCAACCGGAGATCTCCTGGGAGAAGGTGATGGGGGTTGCATCCTGCAGATGGGTTCTGCCGCTCTTTACAATGCCTTCGTTCTCTTTTTCAAGACGAACCAAGGTAGAGATAAGAAGATCCATTGCGGGGAAGAGCTTGTCTTCGATGATCTCCACAGCAGCAATGTGCATTGCGGTGGGGAAGGTATCGTTGGAGCTCTGAGACATATTGATGTCATCGTTGGGGTGAAGAAGCTTTGCGCCGGCGATCTCGTTGCCGCGGTTTGCAATGACTTCGTTTGCATTCATGTTGGACTGAGTGCCGGAACCGGTCTGCCAAACCACCAGGGGGAAGTGATCGTTCAAAGATCCGCTCATCACCTCGTCACAAGCAGTTTTGATGGCGGAAAGCTTTTCCGCAGTCATCTTTTCGGGCTTGAGTGCGTGATTTGCCATTGCGGCAGCTTTCTTCAATACGCCGAATGCGCGAGTGATCTCACGAGGCATCGTTTCGATCCCTACACCAATTTTAAAGTTTTCGTGGCTTCTTTCGGTCTGGGCTGCCCAATACTTGTCGGCAGGAACCTTGACCTCGCCCATGGAATCGTGCTCAATGCGATATTCCATCTGTGTATCCTCCTTTGATTGATCCTATAAATCAATATTTTTTCATTCCACTTATTATAACAAATTGAAAGAAGAATTTCAAGAGCGATATGTCAAAAAAACGCAGATTTTCAATACAAAAATCAGCATAATTACATAAATTCTGGGATATGG
>JAZUOK010000231.1:0-2063 GCA_045604665.1 Eubacteriales bacterium
CATGTTTTGGAACCGCTGCTCGTCTATCTTCTCATTGCACAAAAGCAGTATGAAGATCCTTCTTATGCCGGATTTTACAATGTAGGTCCCGACGAATGCGACTGCGTTACCACAGGTCAGCTTTGCGATCTGTTTTGCAAGTATTGGGGCGAAGGCGCCGCTTGGGAAAACCAGGCGGAAGAAAACGCACCTCACGAAGCAAACTTCTTAAAGCTTGATTGCAGTAAGATCAAGGCAGTTTTCGGCTGGGAACCCCGTTGGCACATTGAAGAGTGCATCGATATGACCTGCCGTTTCAGCAAGGTTTGGCTGTCCGGCGGCAATGTGGCAGAAGAAATGGACAAAGAAATCAATGACTTCCTTTACGGAGGCAATCAATGAGAAAACCTTTGAAGTTCTCGAAAATCAGTTTTCTCACCAATAAAAATAAACTTACCCCGGTTTCTGTGTTTTTCACCGTCGGGATCGTAGCAATGCTGGTTCTTTTGTGTTGCTTCTTTTTAAGTCGAGGAGAACTTGTTTCCCATTATTTTTTCTACGACACACGCGACACGGGAATGGATTTTTTCCACAGCATTGAGTATGTAAAAGGAAGAGCTCCTTACGAAGCCTTCAACACATTGTACCCCCCTCTTGCAAACCTGTTGTTTTTGTTTTTCTTTTGGTTTGTTCCCAGAGGAGTATCCGATCAATGGGCCAGCAATTTTGAAGACTCGCTCTTTTTGCGCGGAAGCGAATTGGATCTCAGGACACAGCAAGTTCCCATGCTTCTGTTTCTCCTGTTTGTCATTCTTTTAAGCTGGGCAATCGTAACACTGGTCGTTACCGCACTGAAGCATCTTCCTTACAGACACGCAAATCTCGCAGGATTTTGTGTTTTGTTTTCCCCCGGTCTTCTGATCGCACTGGAACGCGGAAACATTGTGCTGCTGGTGATCCCCCTCACAATGTTCTTTGTCTTTTTTTACAAATCAGAGAACAAATTTCTTCGCGAACTTTCTTTGATTTCTCTCGCAATTTCAGCAGGACTCAAGCTTTACCCGGCATTTTACGGTGTTCTATTGCTTCGGGAGAAAAAGTTCAAGGAAGCGTTCAGAACCATAATTTACGGAATTTTAGCTGTTGTTCTCCCCACCCTATTCTTCAGGGAAGGACTGTCGGGTATCCCTATGTGGCTTGAATCCGTATTCAGCTTTGAAGCAAAAAACCCCTCTCCGTGGATCGGAACTGCATTTGCAAATATTTTGCATAACATTGCTTTTCAGCTTGAAACTTATTTGGGAATCGGGGTTAACACATCCTGGTTTTCCGTTGCAGGTATTTTATTAACGGTAGCCTTGCTTATTTCATCCCTTTTCATGAAAAAGGATTGGCAAAGTGTTTTGGCCATTACGATGGCATTTATTATGTTCCAGTCCCAAGGCTCTTATATTTATGTTTTCTTGTGCATCGCCCTCGTCCTGTTTTTTGCGCAGGAAGAGCGTTTTAATAAAGAAAACATCTTACCTTACCTGTGTTTGTTGCTGTTTATGGTACACCTTCCGCTGTTTTACGCAGCAGATTCCTATCCGGAAAACGCAATCAAGCAAATGATATCCCTTCTGTTGTCGGGTTGGTGCATTTTCAAGCCAATATCAGACAACTTAAAAAAAGAAAAAAACAAGGAGTAAATTTTCATGGCTATTTGGAAAAACGAACAAGAGGCACGCGAACAGATCAAAGAACTGGTTACCCAGTTTTATCATGACTTTAAAGAGAAAAAAGAGCCCTTCAAGGCAGGAGATCGCATTACCTATGCTTCCCGTGTATTTGACGAAAAGGAAATGTGCGCTCTGACTGATGCAACACTTGATTTCTGGCTCACCACCGGTAGATTTTCTGACGAATTTGAGAAGGAATTTGCAAAATGGATCGGTGTAAAGCACGCCCATCTGGTAAACAGCGGTTCTTCTGCGAATCTGATCGCGTTTTCCGTTCTGACCGCTCCCGAGCTTGGAGACCGTCAGATCAAGCGCGGAGATGAGGTCATCACCGTTGCTTGCGGATTCCCCACCACCGTTACC
>JAZUOK010000232.1:0-3091 GCA_045604665.1 Eubacteriales bacterium
CCTCTCTGGGGCTGAAGCTCGTAACGGGTCACCGCAGGGCCTTTGGCGATGCCGGAAATGGTGGTCTTTACGCCGAAGCTTGCCAGGGTCTCCACCAATTTATTGGCAGTATTCATCTGCTCGGTACGACTGCCTGCATCCGCAGGAGCGCCTGCCTGGAGAAGAGATACGGGTGGGAAATGATATTCTTCCTTCTGTTCCTCCTCTTCTTCCTCTTCGGTGGAAAGCATACTCTTTTCCAGATCCATATCGTCGCCGAATTTTTCCTTCAGCGCCGCCTTTACTTCTTCTTCCGTTGCGGCAATATCCTCTGCCCCGTTCAAAGAGGGGACAGGCTCGGATTCCATTTCTTCAATGGGGATAATTTCTCTTACTTCAACGGGCTCTTCCGTGATCTCGCCGATCACCTCTCCCGTCTGAGGATTGAGCTGAATGAATTTTTCGCCTGTAGGAACAAGATCTTCTTTTCTTTCGGAATAAACTTCTTCCCCTTCTTCCATACTGACGGCGCACTTTTTGCCACGCTTTTTACCCTTTGTTTCTTCGCGGAATCTATCGTTCTCTTCCTGGGCAATTTTTTTGGCAAGGCGCATTCTTTCCTCTTCCCGTCTTTCTCTCTCCAGTGCGCGACGGTCGATCCTGTCTTCATGGTCCGCACGCATTTTTTCACTCAAGGGAATGAGAATAGCGCGAATCAGATCCGCAGGGGTCTTTCCGAACAGGAAGGTAGTGAAAACGATCACCGCCAGAACCACGACCACAGGGGCAAAAAAGCCCATACACCAATCCAGGAAGGCATAGACCGTACCGCCTATAAAGCCGCCCGAAATATGCTCGATTCCGCCGAGATAGTTATCCGAAGGGGAAAAGGTAGGCTCATTGCCGGAAAAGATACCGCAAAGAGCACCGATAAAGGTCATATCCCCAAAGGTAAACCAAAATTTATAAAGGTGGCTTCCTGCAAGAAGATCCCTTTTGTAAAAAACAGCGTGGATACAAAGAAGTGCAGGGAAGGCGTAAGCTCCTACGGAAAAAAGTCCCCGAAGAAGCAGTGCCGCGCCGCCGAAAAAGCCCATCTTTCCTTCCGGCAGAAGGAAACACAGGGCAAAAAACAGGGCAAAAAGCCCCAAAATATAAGGCATTAGGATGTGGATGGCTCTCTCCTCGATCTTTGGCCTTTTTTTCAGGTCCTTGGGAGATCGGCGAGCCGTTCTTTTTTTCTTCTGTGCCATTAAAAATCCTCCGTGACACTGGCAGTTAATCGAATGAGTTTTTCCGTGTCGTCAGGCTGAACGCCCGTAAGGGCAGCCTTATTGGATACTTTTTCACCGCATTTTTTGCATTTATAATAGATCACAAAGCCTTTTTTCGGGTGGGGCTCGGTGCGCACAGGCACAAGCTCTCCCCTGCATGGGTTCTTTCGGTCCCCCGGGAGGATATCCACATGCAGACTTGTGAGACAAAAGGGACAGTGATCGCGGCTGGTCACCTGATTTGGCAAAACCTCTTTCCCGCAATGCGTACAGGTAAAAGCACTGTCGTTTTTTTGAAACCGTTTTGTTTCTGTCATAAATTTTCCCCTGTTCTTTTTTCAAAAAAAGAACCAAAAAAACTTTGTCCCTTTTTGAAAAAAAGAACCAAAAAACTTTGTCCCTTTTTTGAAAAAAAGTGACCCAAAAAACTTTGTCCCTTTTTTGAAAAAAAGTGACCCAAAAAACTTCCGACTAATAATGGATAGCTTAGGATTGATCATCCATAGTATTCTTTTTTATCGTTTCGTTTTTTCTTTGCCTACTTTCTTTTTTTAAAAGAAAATAGGGAAGGCAATGGTGATCAGATATTCATCTACCGTTTTTTGATATAAGGAATACTTTTTCCCTTCTAAATAAGCAAATTTCTCTTCCACGCGGATCTTTCCCATCAAGGAAAGTCCTCTCCCGTCAAGCTTTGCCACCGCCTCTTTTGCGGTCCACACATGGGAAAAGGGGTATTTTCTCTCTTCTTCGGAGAAAAACCGAAGAGAAGCCCTCTCATTTTTCTCATTTTTCTTTTCTGCATCGATCCCAACAGGGACAGTGGAAAAAACCGCGGCAAAAAGAGTTCCCGTATGGGTTACGGAAAGGTGTATGTTTCCCGATGGGAAATAGGGTTTTCCCATCGGGGTTCTTAAAACCTCTTCCCGAGGAAATTCCCCTTTGCGGAAAAAAGCCTCCACTGCCTCCCGAAGGAGGCGGTGGGACTCATTCTTTGCTTCGCCTTCTGTTTCTCTGATGAAAAGAAAGGGTTTATTCTTCATCTTCGGAAAGAACTTCCTCTTCCTCGATCTCTTCTTCCGTTTCGGGAAGATCTTCTATTTCTTCGCCCTCGATCATTTCTTCGCCGGACTCTTCTACATTTTCCGCTTCCTTTGAAAGCTCTTCATCGTTTACAACTCTCTGGAAGGAAATAAGGTGTTCACCCTCTTCGGGACGCATCACGAAAATACCGGCACTGCCTCTGCCTACACAGGAGATGCTGTCGGCGTGCACTCTCACAAGCTTACCGTCGGAAGAGATGAGAAGAAGGTCGTCTTCCTCTGCCACCGCACAAATACCGATGAGCATTTCACCGGCCTTGCCGCCCAGCGCCTGGCACTTCATACCCTTACCGCCGCGGTGCTTGGTATTAAAGTCAGAGAATACGCTTCTCTTACCCACACCGTTATCCGTTAAGGTCACAAGGCATCTTTCTTCGTTTTCGTGCTGAATGGATACCGCGCCGCAAACGGCTGCACCCTCTTGAAGGCGCATAGCTCTCACACCCCGGGCCGTTCTGCCCATGAGTCTGATCTCTTTTTCTTCAAAGCGAACGGCAAGACCCGAGGTGGAAGCCACAAACAGATCCTGGTCGCCCTCGGTCTTATTCACAAACAAAAGCTCGTCACCCTCGTTTAAGGTGATGGCCTTCACACCGTCACGGCGAATGTGACGGAACAGCTTCAAGGGAGTACGCTTCACGAAGCCGTCACGGGTCACGAAGGAAAGGATCTCCTCGGTGCCCAGCTTCTGCACGGACAGATATGCGGTGATCTTCTCGTCTTCCTTCAGGTTCA
>JAZUOK010000233.1:0-2082 GCA_045604665.1 Eubacteriales bacterium
CTTTAGTTCATCAATGAAAGCGTTAACGCTTTCAAATTTTTCGCCGTAGAACATCTCGACTTTGAGCCTGCCGAAGAAATTTTCCATAGCTCCATTGTCCATACAGTTGCCTTTTCTGGACATGCTTTGTTTCATGTTGTGCTCCGCCAATAAACGTTGGTACTCTGCGTGTTGATATTGCCAACCTTGGTCTGAATGGAATAACGGTGTTGCATTGTTGGGAAGCTTCTCAAATAAACCATTAAGCATCTCGCGTATTTGTACCAAATTAGGACTTAACGAAATTGAATAGGAAACAATCTCTCGGTTGTACAGATCCATAACCGGTGAAAGATATACTTTTTCATCGCAAACTTTGAACTGTGTAACATCGGTAGTCAATTTTTCAAAAGGTTTGTTTGCATAAAACTCGCGGTTTAAGTGGTTGTCAGCAACTTTGCCAATCGTTCCTCTGTAGGAATGATACTTGTCATTCTTCCGCTGTTTTCCCTTCAAACCGAGGCTTTTCATCAATTTTAATACCGTTTTGTGATTAATGGTATATCCTTTTTTGCGCATTTCCATCAATACTCTTCGGTATCCGTATCTGCCTTTGTGTTGGATAAATATCGCGGACATTTCATTCTTTTCAGTTTCGTATTTATCCTTTGTCGGATTCTTTAAATAATAGTAATATGTGCTTCGTGCCATTCCCGACAAGTTCAGCAAATCTTTTAGCGGATATTTTTGCCTTAATTCAGAGATTATTTCTGCTTTTTGCCGTTCTTTCGCTCTTCCGCAAGAACTAAGGCACTCAGTTTTTTTAGGTATTCGATCTCCATTCGCAGGCGTTGATTCTCGGCGATCAGATCCTCTTCTACCTTCTTGTCAAGCTTCGGTGGTCTGCCTTTTCTTGTGCCACTGGCTGCACAAGCTTTGCCTCGTCGTTCTTTCATTAGACCTTCGGCTCCTTCTTCCAAGTATATGCGTTCCCACCTCTTTACAACATTTATATGGTTGCATTCTTCGGAGCGTGTTTTTGTATTCCAATATCTCCGTACTGTTTCGTGATAACTTAGTCGGTGTTCTCGCATATCCATTATAACACTTATTTTGAATTCTGACGAGTAGCTTCTGTTTTTTCTTCCTCTTTTTCCCATATAAAATATGCACCTCCAAAGTGTCTAACTTTGGGGGTGCATATCAGAAGGAAGTGCCTTATTTTTTATAGCTCCGCGTCGATGAAGACGGGGGAATGATCCGAAAGCGGGAAATAATAATCGGGAGAATATCGCTGAAAGCGGCGTACAGTCATCTCGCCCGTTCCCCCGACCAAAATATGATCGATCGCTTTTTCAAAGGGATGGTCGTAGTATTCGGTTTTAAATCCGTCGCTGAAGCAGTAATGCAAACCGACGCTTTCATCGGCGTAATCGGTTGCGACGTCGCGGGCGTGAGAATACCCTTTTGCAAAAGCCTCTTGAAGGCATTTGGAATGGTATCCGTCATTGAAATCGCCGACGATGACGGAAGGACAAGCGTATTTTGCTTCATAGCGCTTGACCGTTTCCATCAACAGATTCAACTGGTATGCCCTTGCTTCATCGGAATACGGCTGATAGTTTTTGGCGGTGGGATCGGATTTTTTCCACCACAAATGGGTGGAGGCAAAGATGAATTTCTTTCCGCTTTCCTTGATGCGAAAAGCGGCAACGTTCATGGATTTCGTCTTATTATTGTTAAAAGACCCCTCATAGCCCGGAATCGTTTCGGGATACAGATCAAAAAACGAATCCAGCAGCTCGAATTTCTCGGCGGAATACAAAATGGGTGTATCCTTTCCCCAAAGGAGCGCATACCGTTGACCGTGCTCCGGCAAACCGCACATCAAAAGCTCTGCCATCAGCGGCGAAGCCTCTTGACAGCCGATGACGTCGGGAGCCAATTCCCCGTACAGCTTGACAAAGCCCTTGGATCGAGTCTCGGCAGAGCAGTCATATCCTTTCTCTTCCCACCCGGGAGAATTGTTGTCCTTTCTCCAGAGATTGTGTGACATCAATCTGATCTTGCTCATCGTTTGCCCCCAAAACAAAAATACTTTCC
>JAZUOK010000234.1:0-7884 GCA_045604665.1 Eubacteriales bacterium
TGTATGTTTTATACCGGTCTTGATCCAATCACATTAAAACCCATTTATGTAGCAAAAACGAAAGAGGAAAAAGCAAAACAGCGTGCACTTCTGCAGTATTTCAAACCTGAAAATCATAAACTGATCCGCGCGTGTTTGAAAGAGGCAGGAAGAGAAGATCTGATCGGATTTGGCGAGAACTGCCTGGTACCTCCCGAAAAGGGAATGACTTATATCAAGAAAAACACTGAAAGGGAAGTACCCAAAAAAAGAAAGACTTCCTTGAGCAAGCACTTGAAAAAGAAAAAGAAAAAATAAAAAAGAAGACGAAAGTCTTCTTTTTTATTTTGCATCAAGCATATATTTTATTTCTCGAGAAAGTCTTGCGATGGGAAGACCGACAATGTTATAAAAATCTCCGTCGATTTTTTCCACAAAAAGTGCTGCTTGGTCCTGGATACCGTACGCACCTGCCTTGCCGACTGTCATACCGGATGCAATATAGGAATCAATTTCATCCTCGGTAAGGGGGAAGAAGGTTACAAGGCTTTCTTCTGCAAAGGTGGTGCTTTCTTCGCCCAATTGCACACAGCATCCTGTGATTACTTTATGAGTGTTTCCCGAAAGGGACATAAGCATTCTTTTTGCGTCAGCATCATCTTTCGGCTTTCCTAAAATTTCGCCGTTTAAAACCACGATGGTATCTGCCGCAATTACAAGGTCCGAAGGATGTGACCGGGCAATATGCTGTGCTTTTTCAGCCGCGAGAAAAATCGGGGCAAATTCAGGCCCGATGTCTTCCGGCAGTGTTTCATCAATATCGGACGGTAAGACTAAAAATTCATCAAACAAACGCTTTAACAGTTCTTGTCTTCTGGGAGATTGGGAAGCGAGAATGATTTTCATAACAAACCTCTTTTCAAATTCTGAAATTGATTATACTTACTGAAGACTTTCTCGTCAAGTGAAATGCAAATTTTTAGTTTTTCAAAATTTCGGAGATCACCATCTCTTTTGTTTCTTCTAATTTGGAAAAATCCATTGCGCTGATATAATAGCGTTCCAGCTTTTCGTGACGCATTCCTGCATCGGAAAAAGCAAGGATCGCACCTTCGAGAAGCGTTTTCATGCACTTCTGTCCAAAGCGGATCTTTTGCTTATTTTCAAAAATGATATCTTTATTTAAAAATCGATTCATATTGATATAGTGATAATTTTTTTCGCTGTATTCTTTATCATAGTTCCGATCCCCGATTACAAAGCAAGTCTCAGAATCCGGAAAATAAAGTCCATTTGGTAAATCGGGATCCTCCGGAGAAGAACTGATAAATACATTTTGGTTTTGAGAGATTGCAAAATCTAGCAGCGCCTTCAGATACATTGTTCCCGAGAGGTAATGGTCTTCAACGATGTAGACATTTTTGCTGATTCTTTCAAAACTGTCAAGTTTTATGTATCCCAGTTTATTGACTGTTGCAATGTTCCTCTTTTCGATTTTTAAATTGGCGTTTTTAGAAAAGACAGCTTGCGCTTGTCTTTTGATGTTTTGTTCCATTTTTTCCGCAAGCAGCGCTTCTTTCAGGATGTTTTTGATTTCCGTGAAAATTTCTCCGTATGCTGCTAAAAACTGATTTGCTCGACGATAAAATCTCTTTTTTTCTTTGATCAAGGAGATAATAGCGCTTTTATTTTTGCATAACTTTTCAGCGTTCCAGAATGAACCGAGATTGATGGTGTTTTCTACTACGCCCGGGTAGTTCGGGTCATAGGTGTGCGGACTTGTCCCGTCAAGGATTGCGATCCCTTTTTCTAAAATAATGATACCGTCAAGAGAGTTTGGATCCGAAGAGCATATATAATGTTCGACGGTGTATCCTTTTGATTTTGTGATTTCCGAAACGGTTTTCATAAAGGTTGATTTTCCTGTTCCGGGGCCACCTTTTAATATGTATATCTTTTCCAACAAAAGCGGATCGAAAATGCTTGGAAAATCGGAATAGAATCCGTTGCATGAATTAATGGATGCAAAAAAAGTACGATCTTCGGTTTGGATCATAAAAAATGCCTCTCTTCCAAAATACTTTATGTATTTTATGAAAAAGAGGCGTCTTTTGTTAATTTGCGCTTTTTAATTTTGCGTAAGTTGCCATCAGTTTTTTGGTTCCGACTTTGTCGAATTGAATTTCATATAGCGTGTCGGATGCATAGGATTTTGCACTGATGATGGTACCAAGACCGAAAATGGAATGAGAAACGCGGTCGCCAACAGCAAAGACCTTTGCTTTTTCTTCTTTTTTCGGAACAGGATTTTTAAAAGAGGGGCTTTTTGAGAAAGTGCTTTGGGGCATTCTGCTTTCAAAATCGGAAACCGTGTAAACCTTTGTAGGCTGATAACCGTAGTCGTATTCCAAAGCGTGTCTGGTGGCATTTGGCTGATACAGATCAATATTCAGAAAGTTCTCGGGGATTTCTCTAATAAATCTTGAAATATCGTTGTGGTTGGTCTTGCCATAGATCATTCTTTGATAGCAGCAGGTCATATACAGTTCGCTTTTCGCTCTTGTCATTGCAACATAAGCAAGTCGCCTTTCTTCTTCAAGGTCGGAGAGCGTTCCTGTAGATTGGGGAGAAGGAAAAAGATTTTCCTCCATTCCCGTTATATATACCACGGGAAATTCAAGGCCTTTTGCGGCGTGTATGGTCATCATAACAACGGAGTTTGCGGATTGGTCGTAATTATCCACATCACTGACCAGTGCAATTTCCTCCAAAAAGTCGGAAAGAGAAGCGTTTTCGGTCTTTTTCTCAAGAAAGGATGCAGAGGAAATTAACTCATCAACATTTTTTCTTCTTTCCTCGTTTTCATCACCAAGAAGTGTCATCATATACTTACTTTGATCGATCACTTCGTGTACGATTTCGGAAGGGGAGTGGTCAGTAGCAAAGTCACTTAATTCATCGATCAATTGATAAAACTCTGTGAGTTTTGCGCTGTTTCTTTTCAGCTCCGGAAATTCGGCATTTTTTCTTAACACATCGTAAAATGACAAATTGTTATTTTCGGAAATGCTTTTAATTTTATCAACTGTTGCCTGCCCAATCCCTCTCTTTGGAACATTAATAATTCTGCTAAAGCTGATAAAGTCAGATTTGTTGTGAATAAATCTTAAGTAAGCAATGATATCCTTGACTTCGGCATGATCGTAGAAACGCAGTCCGGAAAGAAGACGGTGGGGGAGACCTGATTTCGTAAACACCGTTTCCAAAATCATCGCTTGTGCTTTTGTTCGATAGAGAATTGCAATATCTTTGTACTTTATATTCTTTACCATTGTTAAGCGATGGATGTCATCCACAAGGTAAAGCGCTTCTTTTTCTTGATCTTCCAGTTGCTTTACAACCGGCTTGATGCCAGGCAGATTGTCTGACCAAAGGGTTTTCCCGTGTCGTGAATCGTTATTGGAAATAAGAGAGTTCGCTGCCTGAATGATATTTTTTGTAGATCTGTAATTTTGCTCCAACAAAACAACTTTTGCATCGGGATATTGTTTATCAAAGTTTAATATGTTTTCAACAGCAGCACCACGGAATTTATAGATACTCTGATCGTCGTCCCCAACAACCATGACATTGCGATGGCCGTCAGCGATATGCTTCATGAGAAGGTATTGTGCGTGGTTGGTATCCTGGTATTCATCTACCAGAACAAATTTAAATTTTCTCTGACACCAGGAGCGAACCGTATCATTTTCCTGTAAAAGAAGGACGGTTTGCAGAATCAGATCATCAAAATCCATCGCGTCGGCATCGGTCAATTGTTTTTGATAACGGGAATATATTTCTGCACAAATACGACGCTTTTCACTACCTTGATTCGTCTCTTTAAATTGGCTTGGTAAGATCAAAGCATTTTTGGCTTTTGAGATCACATTCAGGACATATTTCGGTGTGATCTCTTCGTTATCGATCTCAAGTTCTTTTATGATGGAGGATATGATTTTTTTTGCATCGTCCTGATCGTAAATGGTAAAATCGCGAGGGTACTTTGTTTGCTCGGAAAACATTCTTAAAAGGCGTACACATATTGAATGGAATGTTCCTGCCCAGATCTCTTCTGCTGCCGGTCCGATTTCCCGAGTAAGTCTTTCCTTGATTTCACCTGCTGCCTTGTTTGTAAAAGTGATAGCGAGGATCCTATCAGGCGGACAGGGGTCGTTTGAAAAGGTTTTCAAAATGGGAGGGTAAGCACTTTTTGGGAATAATGTTGGGTCATCACCAAGCTGCTCCAACAGCAACAATTCATCCGAATTTACTTCCACTTTCTTATCAGAAAGATAGGCATCACCATAGTGGATCAAATGAGAAATGCGGTTAACAAGAACCGTGGTTTTTCCGCTTCCTGCACCGGCAAGCACCAAAAGAGGACCGGAATAGGTAAGTACGGCTTCGCGCTGCTTATCATTCAGGTTCATATAATAATTTTGAAAAAGCTTTTGTTTTAAACTCAATGAAATCTCTTGCATAAATATCTCCTTATTCTTTCTACATTTTACACGAAAAAGTCTATATTGTAAAGGAAAGCAGAAGGAATTTATTGCATAAAATTTTCCTTTGTGCTATAATTTTCACAAGTGAGGTATTTATGGAAAAAAACATTTCTTCATGTGCATTTACCGGGCACAGACCAAAGTCTTTTTCTTTCGGTTATGATGAGTCCTCTGCTGAATTTGAGGAGCTGAAAATTAAAATCAGAAATACAATTACACAGGTCTGTAACGCCGGGTGCCGCACTTTTTATTGCGGGATGGCGGAAGGCGCGGATCTTTGGTGCGGTGAGATCGTTTTGGAGATAAAGGATAAGTTTGATCCTCCCCTTGAGATCTGTACGGTAGCTCCTTTTTTGATGCAGGCTTCCGGTATGACTGAAAAAAACAAAATTCGTTACCGCAAGATCATGGATCATGCAAAAAAGCGTTTTCTTGTTTCTCGTGGCTTTACAAACAAGTGTTATCAAAAGAGAAATTATTTTATGGTTGATTCTTGCGATGCATTGATAGCCGTCTACAATGAAAATGAAAGCAAAAGCGGTACGGGACAAACGATCCGTTATGCAAAAAAGAAAAACAAAAAAATTTTCTTTATTCACATATAAAAAAGGTTCTTTGATATCAAAGAACCTTTTTTGTTTTAATTATGTTTATTTCTTCAAAGTGGAGAGATGATGGATACCAAAGTAGATAAAGAGGAAGTAGAAGATCAGATCTGCACATGCAAAGACCAAAACAATTCTGATCACATTCAGCACGGTGCCTCTCACGAAGAGGTAGCAAATGATAGATGCAGCAATGAGAAGTCCGTGAATCCAAAGAGACTTGATGTTAAACTTGTTGATCTTTTCAAGCGCAGAGGCGGAAACAAACTTCTTTTCTTTGAGACTGTTTCCTGCAGGAGCAACTGCGAAAATCGCAATTACTGCAGTAAGGATCACACAGACAAGCTGAGTAATAAGATTTACAAGATTTAATTGCCATCCGCTGGTAAGCATTGCAATCAAGAAAACAGATACATTGGAAAGAAGAGCAAATACTGCGAAAATTCCTGCGGATCTGCCTTTTATTAAAAGAAGCACAGCGGCAACAATTACGATCAGTGCGGAAACGATTGCAATTGCAGTTAAAACACCTTTGTTCAAGGAGGGAGCCAAAGTCTCAGTCTTTTCGATGTGAACTTCAGTAGGGAGCTCACCGTTTTTAATGGTAGAAGCGATGATGGAAGCGGACTGATATTCGTAAGCACCGAAGGTGAAGGTGTCGCGAACCGTCTTATCGGTAATGTTGGCAACGGCGGCAAACTGTCCGTCAAGCATCAAATAGAAGGAAGAACCGGAGGTTGCGTAGGAGGCGGTGTTAGCAAAAAACTCGCCTTTGCCTTTTTCATTAAATTCCAAGGTAATGCCAAAACCACCGGTGGGGTTTGCGGTAACATACGCATCCTTTACATAGCTTGCATCACAGAGAACCTTGGTCATATCGGAACCTACAAAGGACCAACTGCCGATGGAAGCGATCTGAGAAACGATCGTATCAATATATTCTTTCTGAGCGATGTCAAGGCGGATCATATTATCGACAACAGAAGTTTTTGCATCGGTGTAGCCCCGATCGCGAAAACGATTTTCAATGATCTTTGCACCTAATTTATAGTTTTCTTTGCTGTTAACCTTTTCACTATCAGAATGATAGGAAAGGAAAACAGAAGTGCCGCCTCCGAACTGAATATCAGTAGGGATAGCATCTTTTTCAAAAATACTGGGAACATAAAAATAGTTGTCGGGATTGTTTTGATATTCTGCAGGACTTGTATAGAAATGTACACCGAGAAGGGGAACTGCAATAATAGAAACAAAAAGCAGAGCAACAAATAAAATTTTAAATGTGTTTTTCATGTCTTTTACCTTACCTTATTATTAAATTGGAAATTAACCCAATAATTTTTCAAGAGCTGCAAGCTTTGCACAAACGGTGATATATTTTGCGATGGGAGCAACATTTTCAAGGAGTACATTGCTCGGGGCAATTCGCAGATTGGAGTCTTTCGGATCCTTTCCGTAGGGGAATGTAGCGCCGACATTTGTTAAAGTAACGCCTGCCTCTGCAGCGAGGGAGAAGGTGCGCTTTGCACAACCCTCCATTACATCCAAACTGATGAAGTAACCGCCGCGAGGAGCGTGCCACTTTGCAATGCCCGTATCTGCAAATTCTGCTTCAAAGGTGTTGATGACAGCTTCAAATTTCGGTCTGAGAATTTTAGCGTGCTTTTGCATGATTTTTCTTAAGTTAGCGGAATTTTTAAAGTAGCGGAAATGTCTGAGCTGATTTACCTTGTCGTATCCGAGGCCTTCTTTTTCAAGCATTTTGGCAAACCAAGCAATATTTTCCTTGGAGGATGCTACGAAACTGATACCGCCGCCGGCTAAAGTGATTTTGGAAGTGGATGCAAATTGGAAGACGATATTTTCGTTTCCGATTTTTTTCGCTTCGTCGTGAATATTTAAAAGAACATCACCTTGCTCATAAAGATCATGCAAGCAATATGCATTGTCCCAAAAAATTCTAAAATCTTTTGCTTTCGGCTTCAAAGCGGCAAAGCGGCGAACGGTTTCATCGCTGAAGGTAATTCCTGTGGGGTTGGAATACTTCGGCACACACCAAATGCCCTTAATGGTTTCGTCTTCGCTTACAAGCTTTTCGATGATATCCATATCGGGACCGGTTGAGAGCATTGGTACATTGATCATATCAATGCCCAGGTGTTCGCACATTAAAAAGTGTCTGTCGTAGCCGGGTGCAGGACAGAGGAACTTGATCTTGTCGTATTTGCACCAGGGTTTTTCCGATTCGGGGAGACCCACCAGCATTGCATCAACAATAACATTATACATAATGTTAAGAGAAGAGTTGCCGCCGGTAAAAATTTCATCAGTAGAAACACCCATAATTTCGGCAAAAATCTTTTTCAGTTCGGGAATGCCGGTAGGAAGACCGTAATTTCTCACATCGAAATCATTAATATTTTTGCAGTCGGATGCAGTTTTTAAATTGGTCATCATTTCAAGAGAAAGATCAAGCTGTCTTGTTTCAGGCTTGCCTCTTGACATATCAAGTTTCAGGCCCATTGCTTTGATGGATTCCCATTCTCTGTGAATAAGAGAATATTCTGCCTTCAACTGTTCTTGGTTCATTGAAGTGTAATTCATACAATACCTCGCAAATACAACTGGTTTAAAGCAATTATTTATCTATTATAATACAAAGGGAAGACCTTTTCAAGAGAATTTCAAAAAAATATTAAAAACTCCGATGCGATCGCATCGGAGTTTTGGCGGAAAGACAGGGATTCGAACCC
>JAZUOK010000235.1:0-2733 GCA_045604665.1 Eubacteriales bacterium
CATAGGAGAAGGTGAAGTCACCCTTTTCTTCTTCACAAAGGCGAACTACTTCCCTTGCAAGCTCTTCGCCCCCCTTGCCGCCTTCTGCCCAAACGGTGGAAAGGACGGTATTAACGCCAAGCTCACGACATTTTTTAATAATAAAGTCAATTTCAGCATCGGTATCCGTTGGGAAACGATTTACTGCAACCACGCAAGGCAGACGGTATACATTTTTAATATTGGAAACATGACGGAGAAGATTGGGTATTCCCTTCTCAAGCGCAGGAATATCTTCTTCGGAAAGCTCCGTCTTTGCTCTGCCGCCGTGCATCTTCAATGCACGAACTGTTGCAACCACAACCACTGCGCTGGGCTCAAGACCTGCCATACGACACTTAATATCAAGGAACTTTTCTGCACCGAGATCTGCGCCAAAGCCTGCCTCTGTGATTGCATAATCACCCATTTTCAGTGCAAGTCTGGTTGCCATAACAGAGTTACAGCCATGAGCAATATTAGCAAAAGGTCCGCCATGAACAAATGCAGGAGTTCCTTCCAGGGTCTGAACCAGATTGGGCTTGATCGCATCCTTCAAGAGAGCGGTCATTGCACCAACTGCTTTCAGATCGCCGGCAGTAACAGGTTTATCGTCATAGGTATAACCAACAATAATGCGAGAGAGTCTTTCTTTCAAATCGGAAATAGAGCTTGCAAGACAAAAGATTGCCATAATTTCACTTGCAACAGTAATTTCAAAGCTATCTTCTCTGGGAACTCCGTTTGCTTTGCCGCCCATTCCGTCTACTAAGAAACGAAGCTGTCGGTCATTCATATCCACACAGCGTTTCCAGGTGATCTTGCGCACATCAATCCCAAGAGCATTGCCCTGCTGAATGTGGTTATCAAGCATAGCGGCAAGAAGATTATTTGCGGCACCGATTGCGTGAAAGTCACCGGTAAAATGAAGGTTGATATCCTCCATCGGTACCACCTGCGCATAGCCGCCGCCTGCAGCACCGCCCTTTACACCGAAAACAGGACCGAGAGAAGGCTCGCGAAGTGCCACTGTAACATCTTTTCCGATGCGGGAAAGACCGTCTGCAAGACCAATGGTAGTGGTTGTCTTTCCCTCACCAGCTGCGGTAGGCGTAATTGCGGTAACAAGAACAAGCTTTCCGTCCTTACGGTCGGTTTCCTTCAAAAGCGCAGGATCGATCTTTGCCTTGTAATTGCCGTACTGCTCAATATATTTTTCATCTACATGTGCTTTTTTGGCAATTTCAGAAATGTGCTTCATTTTACATTCCTGTGCAATTTCAATATCCGTTTTATAAGACATAAGACTCCCTCCGTTTATGAAAAGTATTTTACTGCCGCTTCAAACATACGAATGTCGTAGTTGCCGGGTACATTTGCATAAAGGCCTTTGCCGACTCTTTCACTATGTCCCATTTTACCGAACACGCGTCCGTCGGGCGAAGTAATTCCTTCAATTGCATACATAGAATCGTTGGGGTTGAAATGCACATTTGCAGTTGCATTTCCGTCAAAATCAACATATTGAGTAGCAATCTGTCCGTTTTCAGCAAGCTTTTTAATAAGGCTTTCAGGGGCCAAGAATCTTCCTTCGCCGTGAGAGATCGGCACATTATAAACATCGCCAACCTGTGTGAGAGCAAGCCAAGGAGATTTATTGGAAGCCACTCTTGTCTGAACGATCTTGGACTGATGGCGTGCAATGGTATTAAAGGTAAGGGTCGGGCAATTTTCATCCGTATCAATGATCTTTCCGTAAGGAACAAGACCAAGCTTAATAAGTGCCTGGAAGCCGTTACAAATACCGCACATCAAGCCATCTCTCTTCTCCAGGAGTTCGGTAACGCCTTCCTTGATCGCACCATTGCGGAAGAAAGCAGTAATAAACTTACCGCTTCCGTCGGGCTCGTCACCGCCGGAAAAGCCACCGGGGATAAAGATCATCTGCGAAGATTTGATCTTTTCCGCAAAGCTTTCAACACTTCTTTGAATACCTTCTGCAGAGAGGTTGTTGATTACCATAATTTCAGCTTCTGCTCCTGCAGCGCGAACCGCTTTTGCGGAATCAAATTCGCAGTTCGTTCCGGGGAAAGCAGGAATCAAAACCTTAGGCTTTGCACATTTTACAGCAGGTGCAGGCCAAGATTTTGCTTCAAAGCTAAAGTTTTCAACCTTTGTTTCGGTGTCAGGAATGTTGCAGCTGTAAACGCTTTCAAGCTTGTTTTCATAGAGTTTGGAAAGTTCGTCAAAAGAAACACTTTCGCCTTTGAAACGGAATGCCTTTTCTCCGGTAATGAAACCGATTTCCTTTCCGATCTTCACATCTTCAGAAACTTCCAAAAGGATGGAGCCATAAGCATAGCCGAAGATGTCATTCAGTGAGAGATTTTCAGAAAAATCGAATCCAAATCCGTTGCCAAGTGCCATCTTGAACACCGCTTCTGCAACACCGCCAAGACCGGGCGTATAACCGGAAACTGCTTTCTTCTCACGATAAAGTAATGTAACGGTCTTAAATACATCAAGAAGTGATTTGGTAACAGGAAGAGAATTTTCATCATATTCAGGTTCGATCAGAACAAGTTTGTTTCCTGCCCTTTTCATCTCCGGAGAAATGACTTCGGGGATCTTACCGGTAGTAACTGCAAAGGAAACGAGGGTGGGAGGAACATCAAGATCCTCAAAAGAACCGCTCATAGAGTCCTTACCGCCAAT
>JAZUOK010000236.1:0-2866 GCA_045604665.1 Eubacteriales bacterium
CATTGGAGCCTCCCAAGCAAAGACCGCGATGGCGGTAAGCGGGAGTTTCTGAAATCTTTACAGAAAGGGAAACAGAATTGAGCTTCGGAATAAATTCACCTGCTCTGCCGGGGCGTACAAAAACAACGCCGACTTCGCGGAAGAAGCGATAAACGGCGATGAGCACACTGCGTTCATTTGCGCCGGTAATAATACCGGCGCAGTTATGAACATCAATATAAATCCCATCGTCGACCTTTGAATCTTCCACCAAGGGAGCTTTTTCTTCGGAGGAAAGTCCGATTTTCAACACGCTTTCCTCATTCTTCATTTCATCAGAAACGGTAACTGTAGCATCCGGATCCATAATGGCAATCAAACGCGCAAACTCTTCTGCGGCGAATTTGGTTGTTTTGGAGGGATCGGTGGTACAGATATTCCAATTTTTTAAAGTCATAGAAAATACCTTTCAAAGATCAGATAAGATCGTGTGTTTAGAAGGAATAACCTTCCACGCTGTAATAAGCCATATTGGTCTGTCTGACATCAAGTCTGCCAAAGCAAGCGCAGATCGGCACATCGCTCTTTACCCAAACGGTATACTGAACAGATTCGCCGAGCATAAGGCCTTTTTCACCCAAGGGGTGATCCAGACGGATACACTTGGTTCTCATACCGTCAAGCTCAACAAAGATGCCGGATTCGGGCTCTTTGTCCTCAAAGAGAAAAGTTAATTCGATCTTTGCTTTTTTACCGTTCAGGTTTGTGAGCATCAAAGCTTCGTGACCTTCAAATTCGGGGTTGTCACCGTGAGGGGGAAGATATCCGTCACAGAAAACCCAATTTTTCTTTCCGTTTGCCATTATTTTTCTCCTTCAATCAGAACTTGAACAGCTTGGGAACAACGATTTCGTTGTAGGTGGACATGTTCTTTGCACCCTTATCGGTGATCAGATAGCAGTTCTCCAGACGGAAGGAACCCCATTCCATACCCTTGAAGTAAGCATCAACACAGATAGCCATGCCTTCTTCAATTACGCGCTTGTTTGCAACGGAGAATACGGGAGCTTCGCATTCCAGCATACCGGTGCTGTGAAGGCTGCCGTAAGGACAGTAGTCAATGTAACCGCGCTTGGTCAGATGATCGGTATAAGCGTTGAGTACCTCATCGCAAGGAGTGCCGGGAAGCATTTTTTCGCAAGCAATGTCAAGCACTTCATAAGCGCATTTTACAGCATCTCTGATCTTTTCGGGAATTTCGCCGAGTACCAGAGGGCTGCAGCAGATGCCGTTATAGCCTTCGTAGCTAACACCGGCAGCGAGGTTGAGAATTTCGTTTTCCCCAAGCTGACGCATGGTGTTCTTACACATACTGATGTAAGAGTTCTTGGGGCCGGTAGCGATCATGGGAGTGAATGCCTGAACGGTGCTTTCTGCGCCGAGGGTCATCATTTCCTGCATGAACATACCTTCAACATGTCTTTCGGTCATGCCTTTTTCAATTTTGGGAACAACATTTTCAAAGAGCTTGTTGGTCATTTCCCAGTTGGTTTTCAGAAGTTCGATTTCTGCAGCGCTCTTGCGGATTCTCTGCTCGTAGTGAATATCGTCACAGTCAACGATTTCAGCATCGGAGAATACTTTCTTCAGCTTGTTCATGATAATAGCGGGGAAGATCAGACGGCCGATAAAACCAACCTTCTTTGCACCGGGATGCTCGGCTTTTACCTGCTTGAAGAGTTCTTCAAAGTCAAGCTGACCTTCGGTATCATATTCAAATCCGCTTACTTCGCCGATTTCGGGAAGAATTGCAATGCGACTCTGAGGAAGCTTGTTTTCAACCAGGCAGTAGTCATAAGAAGCCTGGCCGGTACAAACGATTACATCACCTTCGGCAGGGATTACGATTGCAGAGCTTTCGTTAACGGGAGCAAAGCCGCAGTAATAGCGGACGATTGCAATTTCAAGAAGGTTGGAAAAACCAACAACAATATCAATGCCCTGTTCAGCCATCTTACCGCGAAGGGTATTTACTCTTTCTAAATATTCCTTGGGTTCAATTTTGGGTGCGTAGTTCATTTTAAATCCTCCTTATTTTTCACGCACATTTGCGTGATGAGAGAAAAGCGAAATGGTACACTTTTCCTATTTAACCTTTATTATAATAGAAAATTAATATTATGTAAATATGTAAATTCATAATTTTTTTGTTTTTTTATCAAAAATCATCAAGCTACATTTCTTTAAGATTCATCAAAAGAAAAATAAACCAACATCCATGATTGCAAAGAACTGTTTGCGAAGAAAAGAAAAGAAGAAAGGTTTTTGACATCTTTTTTTCGAAAACATTTCATTTCGCAACCAAAAGTTGCTTTAATTTCTAACACAAGTTGCTTGATTATTCATTTTTATTGATTATAATTGAAAATGTAAGGATTCGTCCTTAGAAAAAACAAGGAGTATGAGAACATGAAACTGATCATAAAGAATAATTATGAAGAAATGAGCGCTTGGGCCGCTCAGCATATTGCAAATGCCATCAATGCGCATAAAGAAGATCGTCCTTTTATTCTCGGTCTTCCTACCGGTTCTTCTCCCCTCGGCGTTTATAAGAATTTGATTGAAATGAACAAGGCCGGCAAGGTAACCTTCAAAAATGTTGTTACCTTTAATATGGATGAGTATGTTGGTCTTCCCAGAGAGCATGACCAGAGCTACTGGTACTTTATGCACGATAACTTCTTTAATCATATCGATATCCCTGCTGAAAATGTAAATATTTTAAACGGTATGGCAGAGGATCTGGAAGCGGAATGCCAAAGATACGAAGATAAGATCGCTTCTTACGGCGGCATTGATCTTTTCCTCGGTGGCAGCGGTGTAGACG
>JAZUOK010000237.1:0-3015 GCA_045604665.1 Eubacteriales bacterium
CCTCTCGGGTGTCTTTTTTACACTTCAATCCGAATGGAAAGTTCGTTTCGCTCGGTCATAGTGCCGCACATCTCTACGGAATAATCCACAAACAGCGTGCCGCCGTTTTCCCCAAGGTGACTTTTCATGGCATGGGTGTGAAGCACCACGGAAGGCGCACCGTCGGCAGCACCGTAATCGCAAAGGTGGCGGGCATCCTCTTCAAACACCATACAGGTGCGGATATCCCCCCGACGAAGGAGAATCAGCATGCCCGAAGGAGACAGGCAAAAGGTGGTAAGACACCCGTCAAGCCCCGTGATCTCCGAATCCTCATAGGTAACCCGAAAAGAACCGTCTTCCTCCTTGGAAAAAACGCCCCCGGAGGTAAGGGTAGAAGAGGAAGGCTTTCGCGCAGGGGTAAAGGTTTCTGCCACGCGGCCGCGGTCGGAGGGCATCGGTCCCGAAAGCTCCTCGGGGATCCGCTCCTCTTCAGGCGCATCCTCAAAGGCTTCTTCAAAATCCTCAGGCAAAAGAGACGGGATCTGATTTCCCAAATGAAATCTGCGAACGCTTTTGATACAGATCTTACACGGCTTTTTCATTTTTGTCTCCTTTCCTTTTTCTATATGGGAAAGCATATCACGAAAATAGAGAAAAGTCAACGACAGCAGTTGAAAAAGCCTTTCCATTATGATATAATGATCTTTGTATATCAAAAGAGAAAGGAGATGCGCCCATGATCCTCATTATTGCGGAAAAACCGAGCCTTGCACGGAATATCGCCTCTGCCATCGGAAACCTTTCCCGCAGAAAAGGGTATCTGGAAGGGGAAGGGTATCTGGTCACCTGGGCGTTCGGACATCTCTTTTCCCTTTGCGACATTGAAGACTACACCGGCAAGACCGAATCGGGCAGATGGAGCATGGAAAACATTCCCTGCTTCCCCGACTCCTTCCGCTTTTCCCTGCGCCGTGATAAAGAAGGCAAAGAGGACAGCGGCGTCCGAGAGCAGTTTGAAACGGTAAAAAGCCTCTGCCATCGGGAAGATGTAGAAGCCATCGTCAACGCAGGAGACGCGGACCGCGAGGGCGAGATCATCATCCGTCTGATCTTAATGCACGCAGGGGAAATCAAAAAACCCCTTCTCCGCCTCTGGCTCCCCGACCAGACCCCCGAAACCATTCGGGAAGGCCTTGCAGGACTGAAAGACGAGACCGAATATGACCTTCTTGCCTCCGAGGGTTTTGCCCGTACCTTTATCGACTGGCTGTACGGTGTGAACCTGACCCGGTTTGCCACCTTAAAAAGCGGCACCCTTTTACGCGTAGGCAGAGTCATCGTTCCCATTGTAAAAGCCATTTACGATCGGGATATGGCAATTGAAAACTTCACCCCCGAGATCTACTACGCCGTGGTAGGCAGTGGAGAAGAGGACCTTGAAGTCCAAAGCAAAAGGAAATTTTCCAAGGACGAAAAGGAAAAAGCAGAAAAATACGCCGAAGCCCTTTCCGCCCTCCCTTGCGTGGTCAAGGGAAAGAAGAGCAAAAAGGATAAACTGAACCCCGGCAAGCTCTACTCCCTTTCCAAGCTGCAAAACGCCTTGGGCAAAAAGTATAAAATGCCCATGGACGATTCCTTGCGCATCATTCAGTCCCTTTACGAAAAGGGCTATGTTACCTATCCCCGTACCAACTCCGAATACCTTGCTACCGCCGAAAAGGATAAGATCAAGACCATTCTGTCAAATCTTTCCAAGATCGGTTACCCTGTCACCTTCAAGGATAAAAAAACCATTTTCGACGACAGCAAGATCGAATCCCACTCTGCACTGACTCCCACCTTCAAGATCCCTGCAAAGGAAGCTCTTTCTGAGGAGGAAAAGAAGGTATATCAGATGATCCTGCGGCGCTTTGTGGCAGTATTCTGCTCGGAAGAGTGCATCTGTCAGAAGACGGAGCTTGTACTGAATGTGGGAGATACGGAGGAATTCACCCTCAAGGGCAATATCATTCTGGAAAAGGGCTGGACAAAATTTGACGACGCCACAAGAAATGACAAGATCCTGCCCGATGTGAAGGTGGGCGATGTGATCCCCATGACCTTCTCGGTAAAAGAGAAGACCACCACCCCTCCCAAGCACTACACCATTGAAACTTTGAACAATTACCTGAAAAACCCCTTCCGCGAAGAAAAACAAAAGGCGGAGGAGGACGAAATGGACGATGCGGAGGAATACCGCGCCATGTTCGAGGGTCTTGAACTGGGTACAGAGGCAACCCGCACGGGCATTATTGAAAACGCGCGGAACTCCAAGTACATCCAGCTGAAAAAAGATGTTTATTCCATTCTCCCCGACGGAAAGTATCTCATTGAACAGCTTTCCATGATGGGAATTTCTATGGATAAATTCAAGACTGCCACCACAGGCAAAGCCTTGAAGCAGGTCTTCCGCGGCGAGATCCCCGTAGAAGGGGCGGTAGGCATTGCCAAGGAGGAGATCCTTTCCGTTTTTGAAAAGGGGAAGGAGGGTGAGGCACTGGACATCGGCTTTTTCGGCGATGCGGTAGGAAAATGCCCCCTTTGCGGAAACGATGTGGTCAAAGGAAAATATTCCTACGGCTGCCGCGGCTACAAGGAAGGCTGTACCTTCCGCTTAAACCTTTCCATCTGCAAAAGGGTGATCCCCATTCACCAGGCAAGAAAGCTCCTTTCGGAAGGAAGGACCGATCTTCTGGATGGCTTTATCTCCCCCCGAACCGGTAACAGCTTCGACGCCTTTCTCCGTCTGGAAAACGGCAAAGCCGTGTTCGACTTTAATAAATAAGTTTAACGGACACAAAGTGTCCTACACCTCATCCGTCACCTGCGGTGACACCTTCCCCTCAAGGGGAAGGCTTTGCATATCCGCCGCCTTGGTATATTGACGGCCGCAGTCGAGCAAAAAGGCTCTCGGGAATGCGCTTTGCATCCTCAAACCTTGTGGAAATAGAATCCTTGCCTTCCCCTTGAGGGGAAGGTGTCACCGCAGGTGAC
>JAZUOK010000238.1:0-4568 GCA_045604665.1 Eubacteriales bacterium
CAACGGTACAGAAAAGGTCGGACTTATCCATAGAGGGAAGAAAGATCGCAAGAGAATTTTCCTTTTGGGAAAGCTTTTCCAAGGCGCTTTCGTCGTGAATATAATCCACGGTGCAGCCCTCCTCTTTTTCAAAGCGATCCAAAACCCTTTGAACCGAAGCGATCAGGCTCCCAAGGCTGTGATTCTGAATGCAGATCTTTCCCCGTTTTCCGTTTGCGATGGTAAGTAGCTCCCTGCCGTTTTTATCTCCCGCTTCCCGTTCTATTTCAGAAAGCACCTTTTGCGGATCACAATCAAAAACGATTCTGTGGATCGGCTCAAATTCAATTCCTTCGTCATAAACATTGCAGACCTCAACCAAAGCAAACCGAGAAGGATGATCTTCCATTTCTTTCGGAGAAAGTGTTTTTTTCACTTCACGCCAAATATCCTTTGCTGCGGCAAGAGAATGATTCCCGTCACCGATCACAAACTGAACATCACGAAGCGCCAAGCGGTCCATTTCAGCCATTACCCTGTCTGCCTCATTTTCCGAAACGCGATAGCCGGAGATCCTGCCGCCGTCCTCCATCAAAGAAAAGTCATAAAGCTTTTCAAAAAAGGCTTTTTTCTCAGTAAGCGGTTCGATGGCACTTCTTTTTTCATCGTCAATCAGAACAAGGATATGGGGCATTTCAAGACTGGCGCCGGAACGCACCTTGATACGCGGAGGCAAACGGTCCACGACTGTTTTTTCACTGGCTCTTGCAGGGGGATTGGTTTCGGGAAGGTAATCGTAGGCTTCCAGATCGATCTTACCGATAATACCGCGGCGAATTTTTCCGCCTGTAATCTCTCTTTCTACATAAATAAAGGAATTTTCCACAAGAGAAAAAATACCGTTTTCCAGATATTCATTCATCTTTGCATTGCGCGAAACGGAAGCCTCTTCCATGGAAAGGTCTCCGAGATAAGCCTCGGGAACAACCATTTTCAAGGTAGATGGGCGATCGGCAACCTTCTTTGAAACACTGTCCCAATAAGCCTTTTCGGAAGAAAACTGATCGCAAGCGATCACTGCCCAGGATTCAAAATCCACCTTGGGTAAAAGAATATCTGCAGGGGTAAATACTGATTTCATTTTAAACCTCAAATTCATTTGTGATATTGACTTCCTGCCGAAATGGAGGAAGCTCTGTAGATCTGCTCTGCGAGCATTACCTTAAAAAGAGAATGGGGAAAGGTCATTGGTGAGAAGGAAAGCCTGAGATCACAAAGACCCTTGATCCGTTCATGCAGTCCCCAGGAAGAGCCAATGAGAAAAACAATGCTGTTTTTTCCGCTAAGAGCTACCTTTTCAAAAAGTGCTGACAGCTTTTCGGAAGAAAGCTCCTTTCCTTCAATACAAAGAGCGATCTTGTAGCTTTTGGAAAGAGAAGGCGAAGAAAGGTACTTTTCAAATTCCTGTGCTTCCTTTTCAAGGGTGAGTGCGATTTCATCTGCCGACAATTCCCTGCCGGGCGTTTTTGCAGGCTTTAAAGGAATGGCCGAAAGAGAACCGAACGCATTCATTCTTTTTTGGTACTCCGAGAAAGCCTCCTTATAGTAGCTTTCTTTTCCTTCGCCCATATGTAAAACAGTAAAATTCATAAAACTCGTTTCACCTCAAATCGGTCTGCAACAGAAAGCGTATAATCAGACCCTTTTTTTGCTCCGCATAAATTTTGCAGTGTATCTTCGCAGACCCGAAGTGCAAGTTCGGGTGTGTTATTTTCCTGTGAAAGGTGAAAAAGAGTCAGATTTTCACAGCCTGCTTTTAAAAGCTTTGAAGCAAACGCGGCACAGTCGTCATTATTCAGGTGCCCGATATCTGACGCAACCCTCTCCTTCAAATAAGGGGGATAAGGTCCGTTATAAAGCATTTCAAGATCGTGGTTAGATTCCAAGATCACATTTTTGCAGCCTGTCAAAAACAGAGAAGCCTCCTCGGACACATGTCCCAAGTCCGTTGCAATACCGAGTAAGCGGTCGCCGATAATAAATCCTTGACTGTTCACACTGTCGTGAGGGGTTTTAAAAGGCGTGATCAATATATCCCCCACCTCATACTCTTCTCCCGTATTGACGGTACGAATACACTTTGCAAGAAAGCCTGCCTCCCTCTGATGCCCCTTTTGCAAAAGAGAAAGATACATTTCCTTGGCAACCTCCGACTGACAGTAAACGGGGATCGAGCATTTTTTACAGATCACGGGAAGTCCTTTGGTATGGTCCAAATGTTCGTGAGTCACAAAAATCGCCGAAATATCACAAAGAGAAGTACCGATCGATGAGAGGGCCGTTTCGATCTGTTTCATACTGCCGCCGGCGTCGATCAAAATTTTTGTTTTTCCGTCCTCCAAATAAATACAGTTTCCCGAGGATCCGGAAAAGAGCGTATAGCAAACCATAAATTACCTTTCAAATAAAAAATCTGAGATACACCCAATCCAAAAGAAAGATCAGATAAAGAGGTATCACAAAAAGAAGCAACCACTGACAAACCTTTGCCCGTTTTTCTTCGGGGATCTTCAAAGGATTGGGGGATTTTTCCTTACGGATATCAACAGTCTTTTCCTCTTCGTCTTTTTTTACGGTGAAACGGCGATACTTGTCCCGTTTCTTGATGGGGTGTTCTTTTCCCTTATCTTTTAAATACTTTTCTCTTGCTCTCTCTTCCCTCTTTTTATCCTCATTCAAAATGGGGCGAATACCGCCTGCCGCCAAAACATAAAGAACCGAGAGAATGAGACATATAGCATAATAAAGATATGTAATAGGGAGTGTAAAAGGGGTATTTCCAAGCCCCCAATAAATGCCGCCCAAGAGAATAAAAACCAAAACCAGAATGCCGAGTCTTTTTCTTTTTGACATTATTTCTGCTCCTTAAAAATACGGTACATTTCACAAAGGCCGGTATACCTTAAAGCCTTATAATCATTTTCCACCATTGCCGAAACAGAACGGTCATCTCCTACAAGAATGACCATTTTTCTTGCACGGGTCACACCGGTATAAAGTAAATTCCTCGTTGCAAGCATAGGAGGTGGGTTGAGAACGGGCATAATAACGACCGGATACTCACTTCCCTGACTTTTATGAACCGTGACTGCAAAGGCATGCTCGATCTCGGAAAGATCATCAAAGGGGTATTCCACCAGACGGGAATCAAAATCCACGGTAACTATTTCTCGGGTATGGTCTACAGACACGATTTTACCGATATCACCGTTAAAGACACCGAGGCCTGTGATCTTTTCATCGTCAGCATCCTGCCACTGGGCATCGTAGTTGTTGCGAACCTGCATAACCTTATCCCCTACGCGGAAGGTAACATCGCGAATGATTTTTTCTTCTTTGTTTGGGGAAGGAGGATTGAGTGCTTCCTGAAGAAGAAGATTCAACCTTGCCGTTCCAAGCTCCCCTTTTCTGGTGCAGCTGATGACCTGGATCCCATCGAGGATCTCTTCCCCGTAGGTCTTCGGAAGGCGGTCGCGGCAAAGGGAAACAATGGTTTCACCGGCACTTTTCACCCGATTTCTCTGCATCATAAAAAAGTCGCCGTTCCGATCGGAAGGAATGGGCGAAAGTCCCTTGTTGATCCGATGGGCATTTTCCACGATCATGCTTTCACCGCTTTGCCGAAAGATCTGATCCAGACGGCAGACCTTGAAAACATCGGAAGAAATCGTATCTCGAAGGACTTCTCCTGCTCCCACGCTGGGAAGCTGATCGCTGTCTCCGATCAAAATCAGTCTGACACCGGGACGAATGGCCTTCAAAAGGTGGGAAAAAAGCAGAATATCCACCATGGAAAGCTCATCTACAATAACAGCGTCAAAATCCAGAGGATTCTTTTCGTTTCGGGAGAAATTCACCTGATCGTCCGGGGAGTACTCCATTTCCAGAAGCCTGTGAATGGTTTTTGCATCATAGCCGCAGGACTGACTCATTCTTTTCGCCGCTCTCCCTGTGGGAGCGGCAAGGGCAATCTCCATACCCACCTGACGAAAGATGTTCACAATGGCTTTGATAATGGTCGTTTTACCCGTTCCCGGTCCGCCTGTGAGAATGGTTACGGGGTTTTCAATGGCACATCTGATGGCCTTTTTTTGAGCCGCGGCATAGGAAATTCCTTCCGCAAGCTCTGTGCGCCTGATCAATTCCTCTACATCTGAGACCGAGCCGAAAAGATTGATGCGTGAAAGCTCCACAAGCCTTGCTGCGCTACCCGTTTCTGCGTGGAAATATTCGGGAAGATACACTGCTTTTTCGGGATTTTGGGTATTCAGGATCAAATCGGCACTTTGGCACAAAATATTAAGGGTATCTCTGATTTTTTCCTCCTCCACCTCAAGAAGTTTTGAAGCGGCAGGAACAAGCTTTTCTCTGGGAAGGTAGGTGTGCCCGTTGGCAGAGGCATTGAACCGGAGGATATAGCGAAGGCCTGCGCGGATGCGCTCATCAGAATCCTTTTGGATCCCAAGTTCACTTGCCATCAGGTCTGCCCGTTCAAAGCCGATACCGTAGATCTCATCGCAGAGTAGATA
>JAZUOK010000239.1:0-2057 GCA_045604665.1 Eubacteriales bacterium
AGTTGGTCAGCATACCGCCGGGCCAACGAACATTTACATAGTACATACCGCATCTCTGTGCTTCTTCTTTGATAGCATCCTGAGCCTGCTTTTTGGTACCTACGAAAAGAACGGTGCCGCCGTCCTGAGCCAGATCGCGAACAAAGTTGTATGCTTCTTCAACTTTCTTCACAGTCTTCTGCAGGTCAACGATGTGAATACCGTTTCTCTGGGTGAAGATGTACTCTGCCATTTTGGGGTTCCATCTTCTGGTCTGGTGTCCGAAGTGAACTCCTGCTTCCAGGAGCTGCTTCATAGAGATGATGTTGCTCATTTTTGTTTTCCTTTCCGGGTTTTACCCGCCACGGTCCGAACAAAGAACAGCGTTTCTGCTGACCCTTCTTTGCGAAAAAGGCCGTGTGTGAATTTTTTTCGGATTATTTTAACACGAAAACAGGCGAAAATCAAGAAGATTCCATAAAAAACCTTCCCAATTTTCGCTCATTTTTTTAAAATTTACAAAATGTTCATAGCCTTCTCGTATTCACTGCGCAAATAGGATTTGGAAACCAGTGCAGAGATGTGATCCCACGGGAGAATTTCATCCAAAGGAATTTCTCTGTTTGCATAGAAGGAGGAATCAAGCCCTGCTTCTTTGATCGCTTCTTCCCAATTTTCAAGGCTGAAATATTCATCCCAAGAGTCAAAGATCTGACCTTTTTCAAAAGCGAGAACAATGGCACGGGAAAGGCGTCTGTCTCCTCTTGCCAAGACCGCCTCCAAACGGCTGGATCTGGCATCATGCCAATTGTAACTGACCTTTCTTGTGGTAATGTTTTCCCGAACAAGCTTTTGTTTTCTTTCCACTTCCTCCAAAGAATTTTGTCCTGCCCACTGGAAGGGAGTCTGAGGCTTTGGAATAAAGCAGGAAACGCTGATATTTACGCTGACGCTCTTTCCCTTCGGCTTATCGGGATTCTGATAGTAAAGATTTACGATTCTTTGGGCAAGATTTGCAATGCCTTTTACATCTTCATCGGTCTCTGCAGGAAGACCGTCAATAAAATAAAGCTTTACGGCACACATACCTGCGGAGAACACATAGTTCATTGTGCGCGTGATGTCTTCCTCCGTGACTCCCTTATGGATCACATCACGAAGCCTTTGAGTACCTGCCTCGGGAGCAAAAGTAAAAGAACCTTTTTTCAGGCCCGGTACTTCATCCATGATCTTCTGGGAAAAGCTGTCCACACGCATCGAAGGAAGTGACAGGCGGATCTTTTCATCGGGGCACCACTGAAGAAGCTTTTCACACATCTGGGAAAGGCCCGAATAATCGGATATGGAAAGAGCGCACATGGAGATCTCCGGATAGCCCGTGCCTTCCGTTGCTTTCTTTGCCAATTCGTTCAGCTTTTCGGGACTACGCTCACGAATGGGGCGACAGGTCATGCCTGCCTGGCAAAATCTGCATCCTCGAATACAACCGCGGAATACCTCAAGCACCGTTCTGTCATGAACCGCTTCCACATGAGGAATCACAGGTTTTGTGGGATAAAAGGAGTTTTCAAAATCCTTTACGATCCTCTTTTTGATCACAGCAGGAACATCGTCATATTTCGGCTCAAAGGCTGCAATCGTTCCGTCTTCGTTATAGGTCACATCGTAAAGAGAAGGAACATAAAAGCCTTCCAAATGGGAAGCAAGACGGAGAAATTCTTCTCTCGACTTCCCTTCTTTTTTGCATTTTTCGTAAAGGTTCATAAGTTCCGGGAGGGCTTCTTCCCCTTCTCCGATAGACATAATATCAAAAAAGTCTGCAAAGGGCTCCGGGTTATATGTACAGGGGCCGCCGCAAAGAAGAATGGGGTGTTCTTCTGTTCTATCCTTTGCATAAAACGGAATATGTGCAAGGGAAAGCATATAGAGAATGTTGGTATAACAAAGCTCATACTGGATAGAAAATGCACAAAAATCAAATTCTCTCAGGCTGTCGCCGCTCTCCAGAGCATAGAGATCCACGCCCTGTTCCTGCAGAAGCTTTCCCATGTCGGGCCATGGTGCAAACACTCTTTCAC
>JAZUOK010000240.1:0-2446 GCA_045604665.1 Eubacteriales bacterium
CTTGGTGGCCTGACGCCATACCGTTTCAGACTGGGGCTCCACACCACCCTTGGCGCAGAAAACAGCCACTGCACCGTCAAGCACCATCAAGGACCGTTCCACCTCAACGGTGAAGTCAACGTGACCGGGGGTGTCAATGATGTTGATTCTGTTGTTTCTCCAGAAACAGGTTGTAGCGGCAGAAGTAATGGTAATACCTCTTTCCTGCTCCTGCTCCATCCAGTCCATGGTCGCTGCGCCGTCGTGAGTCTCACCAAGCTTGTGCGTTTTACCTGTGTAGTACAGGATACGCTCGGTTGTGGTGGTCTTACCGGCGTCGATATGAGCCATGATACCGATATTTCTGGTTCTTTCAAGTGGATACTCTCTCGGCATTGTAAGCTCCGTTTCCTTAATTTTAGATGATTCCCAAATTTACTTGTTTTAAGCAAAAAGGAAAAATCTTATTAATATCTGTAATGAGCAAAAGCCTTGTTTGCTTCTGCCATCTTGTGAGTGTCTTCTCTCTTCTTCACTGCGCCGCCGATTCCGTTGGTAGCGTCAATGATTTCGTTTGCAAGTCTCTCACACATGTTCTTCTCGCTGCGTGCTCTGGAATAATTGATGAGCCAGCGAAGACCTAAGGTCTGTTTTCTGTCGGGCCGAACATCGATCGGTACCTGGTAGGTAGCGCCGCCCACTCTTCTTGCTTTGATTTCGAGCTGGGGCATAATGTTCTCAAGGGCCTTCTGGAATGTTTCAAGGGGATCGTTGCCGGTTTTCTCTTTTACGATTTCAAATGCATCGTAAACGATTTTCTGTGCAACACCCTTTTTACCGTCCTGCATAATGTTGTTTACCAGTTTGGTAACAAGCTTGGAACCGTAGATAGGATCCGGCAGGACGTCTCTTTTGGAAATCTGACCTCTGCGTGGCACTAGAACTTCCCTCCTTCATAATGTAGTATGATATCTTTGGTACTCCGGTGGCGATTGCCATCGGTGAGTGCTTGGCATAGATCAGATATATATTATAAATGATGCAAAATGCTAAGCACAACAGACGAGCCTTTTTACTTTGCAGCTTTGGCTCTCTTCGCTCCGTACTTGGAACGACCCTGGTTTCTGCCATTCACGCCCTGGGTATCCAGAGTGCCGCGAATGATGTGGTAACGGACACCGGGAAGGTCCTTGACTCTTCCGCCGCGGATCATAACAACAGAGTGTTCCTGCAGGTTATGACCGATACCGGGGATATAAGCAGTCACTTCGTTACCGTTGGTCAGTCTGACTCTCGCAATTTTACGAAGAGCTGAGTTAGGCTTCTTCGGAGTCTTGGTAGAAACTTTCGTACAAACACCGCGCTTCTGAGGGCAGGAAATCGCAACGGTCTCTTTCTTCAAAGAGTTCATGGTTACCTGCAAAGCGGGAGACTTGGACTTGTAGCTTACCTTTTCACGACCAAATCGAACCAATTGGTTGAATGTAGGCATATTGCACCTCCTTCTTCAATATTCGTTTTATCGTATCACACTTTTGAAAAAAATGCAACACTCGCCGAGAAATGCAAAATGCATTTCTGCATTTTGCACAAATTCTCGGAAAAACTTTTTGTTTAAATTGGATGTTTTTTACAATGGATATTAACCGAAAATGCTGTCTTCGGGTTCTGCTTCCATATCGCGGACCTGAACAGAACGGTACTTCTGCATACCGGTACCTGCGGGAATCAGCTTACCGATGATAACATTTTCCTTCAGACCCAGAAGCGGGTCGACCTTACCCTTGATGGCAGCTTCCGTCAGAACCTTAGTGGTTTCCTGGAAGGAAGCGGCAGACAGGAAGGATTCGGTGGAAAGAGCTGCTTTGGTGATACCCAAAAGCAAGGGAGAAGCAGTTGCTTCCATCAGTGCCTCGCCCTGAGCGATGCGCGCACGAACTTCTGCATTTGCATCTTCAAACTCGTTTACATCTACCATAGAACCGGGAAGGAGTTTGGTAGAACCTGTGGTTTCTACTCTTACCTTTCTGGTCATCTGACGGGCAATGACTTCAACATGCTTGTCGTTGATTTCTACTGCCTACAAACGGTAAACCTTCTGAATCTCTTTTACGATATATTCGTAAGCGGCCTGGGTACCGTCAATGCGGATAATATCGGTGGGCTTTCTCATACCCTCGGTCAAAGCCTGACCGCGGACAACTGCCTGGCCGTCTTCCACAATGATTCTCAGTCCTGCAGGAATCAGATAGCTCTTTTCATTTTCGCCGTCGGGAGAAGTAACGATCACATGGCGATTCTTCTTGGTATCGTCGATCTTAACGGTACCGTCGAAATCAGCAAGGATAGAAGGCTTCTTGGGGCTGCGTGCTTCAAAGAGTTCTTCAACACGGGGCAGACCCTGGGTAATATCGCCGCCTGCAATACCACCGGTGTGGAAGGTTCTCATGGTCAGCTGTGTACCGGG
>JAZUOK010000241.1:0-6355 GCA_045604665.1 Eubacteriales bacterium
GTGCTTTTCGCACAGAGTGATATTTCCCTTTCGGGAAGTGATATTGAAATCTTGCGGTTTCAGTGATATTTTATTCGCCTTAAACTGTCGAAGGCAATATCACTTGAACGAAGTTTAAATATCACTGCGTAGCAATAAAACTTGCCCGGGGGCGAATAAAACTGCCCAAGTATCCTTAAGAACACTTGGGCAAAGACAAAGGTCTTTTTTCTTTAGATCAACTGTTGATCGTTGATGAAAAGCTTAAACTCCAGTTTTAATTTTTCTGCTGCCTTTTTGCAAAGGATCATTCTTTCCATAAAGATCTCAAAATATTCCATAACAGAGCTTACCCGTGTATCAACGGAAAGCTTTAATTTGATCAGCGTTTTTTCCCCGTTGATCTTCAGTTCTGATTTGGTAACGGAAAAATTCACCCTGTCGTGGATGTCAAGCTTTTCCGAAGCAGTGTTTCTTACGCGGCTTCGTCTTACATCGGATTTATCAGCTAAGATCAGGGCTGCGGCAATAGAATTGACCGGAGTTCCGGTGCCTTCATCGTGGTTTCCGATGGCAGAAACGATGGGAGCGATCTCTTCGGGAGAAAAGCCGCGCTTTTCCAGTAGATGAAAGGCGAGGACTGCACCGCTTTGACTGTGCTCGATTCGGTTGACAAGGTTTCCGATGTCGTGGAGAAATCCTGCAATGCGCGCAAGATCTACCTCTTTTTCATCAAAGCCTAAATTCTCCAGGATCATACCGGCTCGTTCAGCAACCAAGGTGGCGTGCTGAAAGGAGTGTTCGGTAAATTTAAGAGAGGCAAGAGAGGCATCGGCTTCTTTGATATAGGCGCGGATGTCAGGGTCGTTTTGGATCAGTTCATATTTCATATTTTGCACGGTTTCCTTTTCTTCCCATAAAAGAAATTTTTCGCGGAACGAAGGTAAAGGTCAGGATCATAGGCCAAATTTCAAGTCTTCCCAAGAGCATGGCAACGGAAAGAACGATTTTTGAAAAATTGGAATAGTTGTTATAATGAGAAAATGCACTGCCCATGGCAGGTCCAATGTTGTTAAAACAAGCGGCAACGGCACTGAAATTGGTTTCAATGTCAAATCCGTCAAAACTGATTAGAAGAAAGGCTGCAAAAAAGCAAAGAACATAAAGGACCAAATAAGTGTTGACGCCTTTTTGAACATCGCCTTCTACTTTTTTTCCTTCAAAGCGGCTGACACCGACACTTCTGGGGTGAAGGAGTCTGCGAAATTCGATCTGCAGATTTTTAAAAAGAAGAACAACTCTTGAAACTTTCAGTCCGCCTGCTGTAGAGCCGGCACATCCGCCGATGAACATCAGGAACAGCAGGACGGTTTTGGAAAGATTTGGCCAAGCATTGAAATCTGCTGTGGAAAAGCCGGTGGTGGTCATAATCGAAGAAACCTGGAAGAAACTGTGACGGATCAGGTCGGAAAAATGCTCATAGGTACCGGCAAGATTTGTGCAGATAATGCCGGTAGCTAGGGCAACGATCCCGAGATAAGTCCAAATTTCTTCGGAGCGGATCGCCGAACGGAAACGGCGGATCAGGATGAGATAATATGCATTGAAATTGATACCGAAAAGGAGCATAAATATCCCAATGATCCATTGCTGAGCAGGGGTAAACGATCCTGCACTGTCAGCGTAGATTCCAAAGCCACCGGTGCCTGCGGTGCCGAAGGTGTGTACCAAGGCATCGAAAAGCTTCATTTTGCTGACCAGAAGACAGACGACCTGAACAAAAGTCATGATAAGGTAGATGATATAAAGGATCTTCGCGGTATCTTTTACCTTGGGAACCAGCTTTCCCACCGAAGGACCGGGCATCTCTGCGCGGATAATATGAATGGTACGGTCGGAAACGCCGGATAAAAATACCATCAGAAAAACAAGAACTCCCATTCCGCCGATCCAGTGGGTAAAGCTTCGCCAAAACAGAAGTCCTTTGTCAAGGCTTTCTACATCGGTCAGAATCGAAGCACCTGTAGTGGTAAAGCCGCTGACCGTCTCAAAGAAGGCGTCGATAAAATTGGGGATCTGTCCCGAGATGACAAAAGGAAGTGCGCCCACGGCGGAAACGGCAAGCCAAGCAAAGGTTGTAATGGCGAACCCTTCTTTTGCATAGATAAGTCGACTCTTTGGCCAAAAGCATACGGTCATAAGAGAACCGATCACAAGGGCGAAGAGAATACTGGTAAGAAAAGCGGAAGAACAGGCTTCTTTATAGATGAAAGATACGGCAAGGGGAAAGAGGAGCAGAACTGCTTCCAAAAGAACGATCAGCCCTACCGTATGATAAACGATTCTGCGATTCATACTTACTCCACAATCTCCGAAAGATCGGAAAGACGCTTGCCTGTAGAAAGAATGACCACCCTGTCTTTTGCCTGGATGCTGTCACTACCGGAGGGGATGATTACTTTTCTGCCGCGCAAAATGCCTGCGATCAGCGTATTCTTCTTCAGCTTCATATCCTTCAAAGGAATGTTCTTGTGAGGAAAATCGTCTTGTACGATAAATTCAAGGGCTTCGGCTTTTCCGCCCATCAGGTTGTAAAGGGTTTCAATCTTGCTTCCTTCGGAATTTTGAAGAGCCCTTGCAAAACGGGTAAGAATATCAGAGATCATATTCTTGGGAGAGATGATGCACTCCAGACCCAGTTTTTCTGCCATAGCGGAAAATTCACCGCGGTTGATCTTGGTGATCACTTTTTTCACGCCCTTGGAGGATGCCAAGTAGGAGAGAAGAATGTTATCCTGATCGTGTCCCGTCAGAGAAACAAAGGCATCCATGGAAGAAAGACCCTCTTCCATCAAAAACTCTTCCGAAGCGGCATCGCCGCAGATCACAACAGCACCGGGGAGTGCTTCCGCAAAGCTTTCGCATCTTTCCCTGTCCTTGTCGATCACCGTAACGGATGCTCCCACATGCAAAAGCATTTTCGTCAGATAAAAGGCATATCGGCCTGCGCCGATGATCATGATCTTTGACACCTTATCTTTCATAGTGCCCATCATTTTCAGAAGACGCTCGTGCTCCTGGTTGGAGGCAGTCAGCCCGATACGGTCACCGCTTTGAAGTATAAAGGAGCCGCCGGGGATATAGACCTCGTCCTCCCTTTGTACAATGCCCACAAGATAGGCACCGGGATATTTTTTCTTCATTTCCATCAGGGTCATTCCGCATAAAACGGAATCGGGCTTTAAGATGATCTCAATCAGCTCAAAATTCCTTCTGGAAAAGGTCTCAATACTTTCCGCTCCGGGAAGCTGGATCAGGTTGAAAATTTCCTTCGCTGCTACCGAGTCGGGATTGATGGCAAAAGAAATATCAAGGTTTTGCTTGATAAAGCCGAGGCTTTTGTCATTGTATTCGGGATTGCGGATTCTGGAGATGGTGTAAGGAACACCGATCTTCTTTGCCATAAAGCAGCAAAGCATATTAAACTCATCCGAGCCGGTTGCGGCGATGAGAAGCTGTGCCTTTTCCGCTTCCGCTTCCGAAAGGGTATCGGAATCTACGCCGTTTCCGCATACGCACATCACATCGTGAATGTTGGAGATTTCGGCAATGACCTTCGGGTCACTGTCGATCACCACTACATTGTGATTTTCTGAAACTAAATTTTCCAGGATGGTACTGCCTACCAAACCTGCGCCTACAATGATAATGTTCATCCTTGTTTCCTTTACCGTAATATTTGCATTTTTTTCGATTGTATCACAAAAGGGTCTTTATATCAAGCATTTTCCCCGTGCTTTCGATACCAATCGATCTCTTTTTTGATCCAATAACAAAATTCGGTTTCGTAAAGCTTTTTTTCATAAGGCTCTATTTTTTTCACGGCGTCAGCACCGTCTGCCCAGCCTTCCCAAATGTCTGCATAACAAAAATCAAATTTTCCGTTTTCCGTAGCGGATAAATAATCGAAGGCGTCAGCCTGTATCACTTTAATTTTTTCCTTGTGAGGAAATTGAGGGAGAAGCTCCGTTTCAAAAAGTTCAATGATTTCGGGGCTTTTTTCTACGATGGTGATATGCTTTACTTCTTTTTTTGCGGAGATCAGAAAAGGGTAGTACCCGAGACCGAGCCCCAAAACCAAGCAGTCGCCATAGGCGTCTTTTGTATCGGGTGTCATAGAAAAAATTTCCGAAGGGCATACGCTGACCCAAGGGATCCTGCCTTCGTAAACAGCTGGAAAAGCCACTTTCTGCGGAAAGAAGCCGATCTTCGGCACCACGATATCGTCGGAAAGGGAGGGCATATCATACTGGAAAAATTCTCCGCGTGCATATTCGCTTTCGGTCAGAAGAAAGTTTCCGAGCCGTTTTTCAGAAATTTTTACCGTGGAAAGATACGGGTCTGCATAAAAAACTGTGCGATCAAATTTTTTTGCTTCAGAGAAGAGTTTTCTCAAAAACGCTTCGTCGGCTCTGTTCCAAAGATCCATTCCGTCCGTGAAACGAAGCATGATATAAAACAGTTCAAAATCTCCGAAATAAAAGCCTTCTTTTTCCAGGTCTTTTAGCTTTTCGTCGCTGTAGCCTTCGCGAGCTTTTTTCAGATCTGCCGGAGAATAGGCGATTCTTGGGGCATTTTCGGCGATTACTTTCCCGATGTGTGCGGTAATACGAAGGGATTCTTCTTTGGTCATGGGTTTTCTCCTTAAATTCTTGAAAGGATTATAGCATAAAAACGCAAAAAAATCAAAACCTCTTGTCAGAATTGCCCTTGTCTTTTATAATAATAAAAGAAATTCAGAAAGGACTTTTTTTATGAAGTGGATGATTGCATCGGATCTGCACGGGTCCGCTTTCACTTGCCGTGCTTTGTTTGACGCCTTTGATCGGGAAGGTGCAGAAAGACTTATTTTTTTAGGCGATATTCTTTATCACGGACCGAGAAATGACCTCCCCGAGAAATATGCACCCAAGGAGGTCATCGCCCTTTTGAATGAACGGAAGGACAGCCTTTTTTGTGTTCGGGGAAACTGTGATACCGAGGTGGATCAGATGGTCCTGGAATTTCCCATCCTTGCGGATTATGCACTAATCCCTTTGGGAGAAAAAACAGTTTTCGTTACCCACGGACATCATTTCAACGCAGAAAAGATGCCCCTTTTGAAAGAAGGGGACATCCTTCTCCACGGCCATACGCATATCCCTACCTGGGATAAACAAGAGGGGATCTATGTATTAAATCCGGGCTCCGTGACCATTCCGAAGGGAGGCTCCGAAAGGGGATATATGCTTTTGGAGGACGGAGAATTCATCTGGAAGACCTTGGAGGGCAGAGAATACCATCGCCTAAAATTTTAAATGAGGATGAGAACGCCGCCCAAAGCCATTGCCAGAACCAAGGATAAGAGGATCAGTCCTTCTCTTTGAAGGGAAAGGAGTCTTTTTTCTCGCATCAATTTGCGAAGGGCGTAGCTTTGTTCCATTTCTTTTGTGATGTTTCTTGTCATTTTTCGATTCCTCCTGTTTTTGTTTGGGTTTTCTTTTCACCCATAGTGTAACAGGATAAAAGTACCATAAACGGGACTTTTAAAAGACAAAAAGAAAAAAGCTCGAAAATCGAGCTTTTTCTTTATTCCTCGGGGAGAAGGGCGTTTTCTGTTTTCATGGTTTTTAAAACCACATTGGTTCTGGTGCCGGAAACGCCGGGGAAGCTTTTGATCTTTCTGTGGATCTCCTCCAATTTTTCTGCAGGAGCAACGATCTTTAAGAGAAAATCAAAATCGCCGGAAATATAGTAGCAGGAAACAATACTGCGCGTTTCTTCGATCATGGCGGCAAAGGAGTCGTAGTATTTGGGGTGCTCCAGACTGACCTCCATCAGGGCAGTGGAATCATTTCCCAAAACCTTTTGATCCACAGTAATGGTGTAAGAGGTGATGACGCCGCTTTTTTCCAGTTTTCGGATTCGTTCGGTTACGGAGGATACGCTCATTCCCACCTCATCGCTGATCTGGGAAGCCTTCACGCGTGCGTTTTCTTTCAGTCGAGAAAGGATCTGAATATCAATGGAATCCAGTTGTGTCATAATGCCCTCCTTATTTTTCTAAAAAAAGTATATCAAAAGAAGTAAGAACCGTCAAGAAAGAAACGAAAAATTTTCGGATTTTGAAGAAAAAGCCCGAAATTAATTCCTTTTTGCCAAAAAGAATTTGGAAAATAGAATAAACACGAAAAGAAAGATAAAATCTTTTCTTTTAAAAGGTTTGACAAAGCTTTTTTTCTGTGATAAACTATCCCAGCCGACGAAAAAACGGTCGGCAATTTGCAATGCAGAGATATCGAAGTGGTCATAACGGGGCTGACTCGAAATCAGTTTG
>JAZUOK010000242.1:0-2186 GCA_045604665.1 Eubacteriales bacterium
GGAATCTGATGCTCTATCCAGTTGCGCTAAGGGTGGATAAAAGGTACCTTTTGGGGTACCTTTATTTTATTTTACTCAGTCATAGAGGGAATAATAACCGGAATCAACCAAAGCAGATGGTAGATCAGGGCAAAAAGTCCGGTAATTTTGGTAAGGCTTTCAATGTAGAACAAAAATCCTACGATGCCTGCGCCCAGGATCAGGGAAATCAGCTTCATTGCCACATTTGCCCGGGTCAGATGGCGAAGAGATTCGCAAAGCTTAAAGGTCTGAAGCATCTTTGCAATGGTGGAGGTGCAGACGATTCCGCTGTCGCTCGTTTCTGCAACAGGGGCATATTTCATTGCTTCACAGCTCTTAATGATGCCCGAGGGGATCGATTTGTTCTGAAGCAGTGTGCGGAACAGATCACTGTCAATGTTGGGGTCACAGGTTTTTACCGCAGGACAAATACCGGAACGGTAAAGAGCAAGAATGGTCTTCTTGAACTGCTTGCTGATGGAATAACGGATATAGAACTTTGCGGCAAATTCGCCGTCGATCACCATATACATGATCTTGCCGCTTTTTGCCTCGAAGGTTTCGTCCTGCTCGTCCTTGGTATAACCGAAATCATAGGAAAGCAGATAATCCTTATTTCCTACAAACACATCGCGGTTGTCAATTTTTGCGCACATACCGTCGGAGGTGATCTCGTTAAAATCAAAGTCTTCGGGAATCTGATCGTATACGCCGGAAATGGTTTTTTTAAATACCTCGGAAAGAGGACCGCCCAATTTCTGGAAGATCATTGCGGAATAAAGGATCGCCTTGTCAATGCGGGTAGTGCCGTAGGTGCGGATGGTGGTGACCTTTACACTCTTTGGAGGGAAGATCTCTTTGTCCGTAAAGGAAACAACATCTGCTGCCGCATATTTTTCAGCAGCGGCTGCACTGAGGATCGCGGCACCGTTCTTCTCTGCCTTTGCAGACAGATGGGAGAAGGGTAAAACCACAGTAAACAGTGCGGAAAGGGGCAGGGTCATAACAGCCATGGTCATAAAGTTGGTAGCCGTTTGAACGATGCTCGGTTCTTTCAGATAAGAGACTACAGCGAATGCAATGGAGGCGATCAAAGAGAGGATCAAAACAAGACCGAAGGATTTTTCGGATTTCGAAATCTCTTTGTTTCTGCGGAAAAAGTCTTCAATGAAGTTTGCTTTCTGAATTGAGAAAAATACGGGCTCGCCCGAAAGCTGATCGCGGAAGGTTTCTGCCTCGGGACTTTCGTCGTCAAGGCTTTTTGCAACCAGTTTTTCGCCTTTTCTTGCGAAAATGCGGAAGGTGCGATACAGGCGCTTGGAATCAAGGAAGTTGGAAATGGCAGATAGGAAGGCAAACAGCGCAGCAACACAGCCGAACAAGGGATACTCTTTTGCACCGAAGATCAAAAGAACGATCGCGTGAAGTACAGGGAAAAGGTGCATGAAAAAGGTAATGGTGTTGCGGTTCGGTCTTCCGTGGAAAAGCTCGGTAATTCCGTTTCCGAGTGAGGGAAGGATCAAAAGTGCGGAAATGAAGATCAGCTGAATGTCAACCAAAAGGTAGATCATATTGTAAATTCCGCCGGGGCTTAAAAATGAGGGGTGATAGATGTTTGAGAAGCAGGCGCTTTCCAAATAAAGAGTCAGTGCAAAAACAAGGAAGGTCCAAAGGGTAGAGCAAAGGTTGCGGAAGTTCTTGTTTCTTAAGTGCTCTGCAAACTCATCGTATTCCTCATAGGAGGTGTACTCTTCGGGGAGAATCGGGCGTCTTTCGACCTTTTGCTCGATCTCTTCATAAGTATCGCTGTACGGATCGGCAGAAAGATCCTCGCTGGCAACATGCACTTCCTCTGCAAGAGGGGGTACTGCACGGGTTTCCATATCCCCACCTTGATTTTCCTGCAGAAATTCTGCCATGGAGGCGGTGGTATGATATTCTTTCGTGCTTTCGTCGTCGCCGTCGTGCATGGCGATATAGTCACGGGTGCTGTCATCGTCGCCGTCGTGAACGGCAACATAATCATCTTCATCGGATGTGGGAGTGTTTTCTGCTTTTTTGTCGATATCGGGATGATAGGCAGAGCCGAAGATCTCTTTTAAGATGCTTGCGGTTTTATCCGTTTCTTTACCGTCATCGGAAGAAGTCTCCTTCGGATGGTTGAA
>JAZUOK010000243.1:0-7473 GCA_045604665.1 Eubacteriales bacterium
TGGCTACGATCCGACTTTATCCCCCGAAAGCATCAAAAAAGGTCTGGAAGCCTTTCACGGTGTGAAACGCAGATTTGAATACCGCGGAAAATGCGGCAATATGCAGGTGTTTGATGACTACGCGCATCATCCCGACGAGATTCGCGCCACCTTGAAAAGTGCAAAAATGCTCGGCTTCTCGCATGTCTGCGTGGTTTTCCAGCCCCACACCTTTACTCGCACACAGGCTTATTGGGATGACTTTGTCTCCTCCCTTTCCTTGGCAGATGAAGTGATCCTTGCGGATATTTACCCTGCAAGAGAAGAGCCTATTTTCGGTATTACATCCGAAGCCCTTTCAAAGGAAAAAGAAAACTTTTCTTATGTGGGTGATTTTGATGCCATTGCAGAGCATCTTCTCTCGTCAAAAAAGGATGGACTTCTGATCGTTATGGGAGCAGGTATGGTCATTGATCTTACCGACAAAATTTTGACCGAGATCCCAACAAAATGAGCGACTCCCTGCAACGGATTCTTTTGGTTTTCTTAACGGTGGATGCGCTGGCGCTTTTTCTTCTTTTGCTCTTCAAGATTAAAAAAGAGGTGCAAAGAAATAAAATCCGTCATTTCGGCGACCGTGCCGAGGAAGAAGTATCTCTTCTTTTGGAGGAGGAATTTCCCGGAAGCATCGTTCTGAATAACATCTTTTTGAAAACGCCTCGCGGCTCCACCCAAATCGATCATATTCTTCTTTGCAAATGGGGCGTTTATGTAATTGAAACCAAAAGCCACAACGGAAAGATTTCTCCCGGTAAGAAAGAATGGGTTCAGATCTACGGTGAAAAGGTGGTCCGCTTTCATTCCCCCTTATTGCAAAATGAGATCCACAAAAAAGCCCTTTCCCGTGTTCTTGAAAAAAGCAGAAGCTTTTCCCGTATACCGGTAAAAGGCATTGTAGTCTTCACATCAAAAAAGATGCAGTTTGAAAAGCAGGTTGACGGTGCGTTACGCCTCAAGGAGCTTTCTCCCTACATAAAAAGCGGCGGAAAAACAAGAAGCCGTCGCGTCCTTTTAACCGCTGCCCCCACCGGGAAATACCTTTCCAGGCAAAAAATTCTTGATTTGAAAAAATTCATCTTGAAAAACTCCCTAAAAAGCTCCAGAAAGCGGAAACTGCACGAAAAAAAGATCCGAAAACTGGATCGGAGAACCTAAAAATGAACATATTATTTTCCGATGACCACATCATCGTAGCGGAAAAGCCCCAAGGGATCCTCTCCCAAAAAGACGAAAAAGGGAGAGAAAATATGATCTCTGTTTTGGAAGATGCTTTTTCCTGCGAAATTTTTCCCATTCACAGACTGGATAAGGAAACAGCAGGGGTTATGGTATTTGCCAAAACCTCTTTTGCCGCATCCGGCCTCAGCCAAAGCCTTCAGGAAAACACTTTCAAGAAGGAGTACCTTGCAGTCCTTCACAAAAAGCCGGAAAAAGAGGAAGCTGCCTTTGAAGACCTTCTTTTTTACGATCGGCAAAAAAACAAAGTTTTTCCCGTAAAAAGAGAAAGAAAAGGAGTCAAAAAAGCCTGTCTCTCCTATCACTTGGAAGAGGAAGCCTCCGAGATGTTTTTGGTTCGTGTTTTCCCGAAGACGGGAAGAACACATCAGATCCGCGTACAGTTTGCATCCCGAAAAATGCCCTTATACGGTGACAAAAAGTACGGCGGCAAGGGGGACGGTCTTGCTCTCTTCTGCCATGCGATCACCTTCCCTCATCCGAAAACAAAGGAAGAGATGCGTTTTTCCGCCCTTCCCTCACAAGATCCCCCTTGGGATCTGTTCTTCTCCATAAAAGAAGAAAAAAACAATATTTGATAAAGTCTTTTTTCTCTTACACTTGCTTTTTTTAAGGAAATATATTATAATTGTTTTCGCAGAAACAGAACATCTTTTCATTTTGTTAAAAGGAGCATTTTATGGATAAGGTTGACAGAAAAATTTTACAAATGTTGCAAGAAAATGCGAGAATCCCCGTAAAAGAAATTGCAAAAGAGGTTTTCTTATCCTCCCCTGCCGTTTCTGCACGCATTGACCGCCTTTCTCAAAGCGGCCTAATCAAAGGGTATCATATGACCATTGACCGAACAAAGCTGGGCTATGATGTGACTGCATTTATCAGTTTGGAAATGGCACCAAGCCAAAAGGCTCAATTTTATCCTTTTATCAAAGACTGTCCCAATGTACTGGAATGTTCCTGTATTACAGGCCAATACTCTCAGCTGATCAAGGTCGCATTCCGCACCACGGTGGAATTGGAATCTTTTCTCGGCTCTCTCCAGCAATTTGGCAGAACCAGCACACAGATCGTATTCTCCACACCGGTAGAACCAAGAGATATCGATGTATCCATGAAATAAAAAGCATAAAAAAGAAACTCTGTATTACACAGAGTTTCTTTTTTTCTTCGGCGGAATAAAATCCAACAGATTGGACAAAAGAATCGCTCCGAACATCAGAACGCATCCAAGCGCCTCCTCCAAGGTAAGAGCGGTTTTCAAAACGACCATATCCGACAAAACGGCAAAAACCGATTCCATACACATAATGATCGCCGCAATTGCCGCAGGGGTGATCTGCTGCCCTAAGATCTGAAAAGTGTAGGCCACCGTGCAAGAGAAGAACGCGGAATACAAAATACCGCCGGAGGCCGCAAGAATATCGGAAAATGCAGGCTTCTCCAAAACAAAGGCAAATACCAGTCCTATAATACCTGCAAAGAAAAACTGCAGGCACGAAAGCCAAACACCGTCCGTATCGGGGGCTTTTGCATCCACATAAACAATATGGAATGTGTAGAAGATCGCACATCCTACTGTAAGAAGGTCCCCTGTGGACATGGTAAGATTTTCAAGCACGCCGGCAAATCCGTCCGCAAAGGATGCCATACAAAGAAGATAAAGCCCGATGGCCGCACTGATAATGCTGATCCACACGGCAGGTCTCAGCTTCTTACCGAGAAAAACGCCGAGAACGGGAACCAAAACCACATACATAGCAGTGATAAATCCGCTTTTACCTGCCCCGGTTCCCATAAAAATGCCGAACTGCTGAAGATTTGCCGCAACAAACATCAGTCCGCCGCACATCAGGGATGTGGTAAGAAGCGTTACCTTTTTCTCTTTTCCCTGAAGACCTAGAAAAAGTTTTCCTTTGTTTTTGAAAAGTATGACGGGGAGAAGGAAAACGGAACCCAGCACCATGCGACAGCCGTTAAAGGTAAAAGGCTTTACCGCATCGCTTGCAAGGTCCTGTGCCACAAAGGTGGTTCCCCAGAAGAAGGCAGCCAACAGGAGAAACAGCGGCCCCTTCCAACTTGCTTTTTTCATAACACCTCGAAAAGAAAAAACGGGAGATGCTCCCGTTTTTTCTCATAAATCTTTACTTTGTCTTATTTCTCAAAAACAACTTCGATCGTATCGGTAGCCTGTACAGGAGTAGCAAGGCTTACTTCTTTTCCGTTTACTTTGTAGTTCCAGAAGAAGCCGTTACCGTTTGCATAACCTGCGAGGCTTTCATACATGGTACCTGCTTCGTTCATAACAGCATCAACGCCCTTGTCGTAAACATAGCCTGCGATAACATCCTTCAGGGTCATGGTAGCGCCTTCGGGAACATAAGCGGTAACCTCACCTTCGTGAAGCACAACACCTTCACCCTTGGTTCCGTCTTCAGCATACGCATCCTGGTAGGTAATAACCTTTACATTTGCTACTGCAACGGGGTTGCCTTCGGGAGCAGAGCTACAAGATACGATCACGGGAAGGATCATCAGTACTGCCAAAACAACAAACATCAATCTTTTCATTCTTTTTTACCTCACTTTTTAATCTTTGGGAAACAAGTTCCAACAAAAAAATTATAGAATAAAACGCCCTTTATGTCAATATATTTTTGATAAACAAAAAACAAATTCTTTCCTGATTTTTCCTTAGGAGCTGCTATGAAAAAAATGCTTTTTTGGCTTTGTATGATCCTCCTTGCATTTTCTTTTTTCATAAGACCGCCGCTTGACAGCGCGCTTTGTGATTTTGCCTCAAAAAGCTTTGAATGCTTTTTTAAGATTGACGGCGCAAAAGAGATCTTTGATCTGGATCAAGAGGAAGCCATTGCGGTTTTCGGTGAAATGCCGCAAGAAACGCTTGTTTGATGAAATCCCGTTTTTCCTTTACTGTCTCTTTCCTTTTCCCCATCCTTCTTCTTTTATGGAAAAGCTCTCCGAAAGAAATTTTGATTTTTTTGTCAGCCGTTCTTTTTCACGAAGCAGGGCATCTTCTTGCCTTATACACTTTCGGATATAAAGCAAAAAAATTCTCCTTTTCTCTTTCGGGTGCCGCCATTACCTCCGATTCCTCCTTTATCCCTTACCGAAAAGAGATCCTGATTTATCTTGCAGGCCCTTTGGGAAATGCCGTAGGAATGCTGATCGCATTTTTTCTTTTGCGCATTGACTTTACAAAAGAAGGTATGCTTCTTTTTTTCTGCAATTTACTTTTGTTTTTATTCAATCTTTTACCCATCCGAGGACTGGATGGAGAAAGGGCTCTGTCTGCATACCTTTCTCTCTTTTTTGAAATGGACCGCTGTGAAAGATACTGCAATACTGTAAGCAACATCTCCCTTACCCTTCTTTTCTTTTTTTCTCTTTATCTTTTCATTTTCGGCAAAAATCCATCTTTACTTCTTTTATCCCTCACCCTTTTTCTTGAAAACAAAAAAGAAGGGTCGAAAGTCCTTCCTTCTGAAAAAGTGCATAAAAAAAGCTACGCCTGATCGCGTAGCTTTTCCTACTTTTCGTATGCTTACTCAGCAGCATTGAGCTTCTTGGTCATCTGGCTCTTTCTTCTTGCTGCAGTGTTCTTATGAACATAGCCCTTGGAAACAGCAGTATCGATCTTCTTTACTGCATCCATATAAGCGGCCTGAGCAGCCTCCTTGTTTCCTTCTTCAAGAGCTTTATCAAACTTTTTAGCTGTGGTCTTCACAGTGGTAACGAAAGCCTTGTTGATCTCAGCCTTCTTCTGAGATACCAACACGCGCTTCTTAGCAGATTTGATGTTCGGCAAACGATTCACCTCCTTGACGATACTTAACAGACTAATTGTAACACCAATTTTTTAAAAAAACAATAGGTTTCGTAAATTTTTTTCAAAAAAATGTCAAGAATATCCTAAAATAGAAAAGAAAGGGAGTAAACAAAAGCAAAAATGAGTCAATTCCGAACCGATCTAGCCATTGAAATCTGTGAAAATCTAAAACGGAATAATTCTTCGCCTCCCGGAATAGAGTGTAATAAATATGTTTTCGGGCCGCTTTCGGTGGAAGAGGTGATCATTTCAAATAATGAAGGTCAGCGCCTTTCCGGAAAACCGATGGGGACCTATACAACAATAGGGGCAGGGAGGATCTGGCTTGATGACAGAAAAACCTTTCAAGAAAAGCTTTTATCCTTTTCAAAGCTTTTGGAGAAAAAATTTTCCTTTGCCGAAAGCTCATCTCAATCCGTTCTCATTGCAGGTCTCGGAAACGAGAGCATCACCGCAGATGCCATCGGTCCGATTGCCGTAAAGAACCTGATCGTAACAAGGCACATCCGCAAGGAACGCCCTTTGATCTTTGAAGATCTGGGACTTTTTGATGTTTGCGCCATTACGCCGGGTGTTTTGGGGCAAACAGGAATCGAGAGCGCCGATATCATAAAAAGCATCGTGAAAAAAATTAAGCCCGGCCTTCTGGTGGTGATTGATGCACTGGCTTCCAGAGATCTGACAAGACTTGTAAACACCATTCAGCTTTGCGACAGCGGAATCCGCCCAGGCTCGGGCGTGGGAAACAAAAGGCCGGGGCTTTTACCGGAAAAATTGGGGATCCCCGTTCTTTCCATCGGGGTTCCCACAGTGGTCGATGCGGCGACGCTTGCGGCAGACGCCATCAAAGCTTTTTCGGGAAAGGATGCCGACAGCGAAGAAATCCGCAAAGCCTGGAGTCAAAATCAGCTTAACTTTTTTGTTACGCCGAAAGAAACCGACCAGATCATTCGTGTTATGGGCTCCTTTATCGGTTACGCACTGAATCTGGCACTAAACAAAAACCTATCTTTTGAAGATATGCTTTCCCTGGTAGGAGGATAAAATGAAAAAAGCAAATACAAAAATAGTAAAGGATTTTTCTAAAAAAGCATTCTCCTTTTTCGCTCTATACGGTCTGATTCCCTTGATCTGCGGCGGATTTTTAGGTCTTTTTTTCTTTGTTCAGGCAAAAGGTGCACCCGCTGCCTCAGATGCTATGGCTAAGATCGGCGAGATCACCCTTGCTACCGTCATCGGAGGAGATTCAAAAAAAGAAGAAGCCCCAAAAGGCTTTTATTTTAATTCCGATGAGCTTCTTTTTCCCATGCACCAAAATCTTACGCTGGTTATCGGCGGCGGAAGCTATTTTCACATTCCCGAAAAGAAAGCGGAACCGGAAAAGCCGGAGAACACCCTTTCCGCACTTCCTGAAAACGCAGTTCCCATTATCTCCTGTGATCTGTCCTCCCCTTCCCTTTATATCAATACCACAAAATATACCATTGATGTGGAAGAGGCTCGAAACGCCCATTTTCCATCCCAAACAAAAGTAAGCGGCGAAGAACCGCTGGTTCTGGTACTGCACACCCACGGAACAGAAAGCTATTTTGAAGACAAATTGAATCTGTCGGCCTTTGCAGAAGGCGAGATCAAGGGATACTTTCTTCAAGGAGAAACCACCTTCCGAACCGACGATCCCTCAAAAAGCGTCGTGCAGGTGGGAAAGGTCTTTTCCGAAACGCTGATCGCAGAAGGAATCCCGACCATTCACTCTACGATCATGCACGACAAGGACGACTTTAACGACGCCTACGCAAACAGTGCCGCAACGGTACAAAAAATGCTCAAAGAATATCCCTCCATACAGTATGTAATCGATCTTCACCGAGACTCGGTTGTTCGCGGAGATTCTTATGTAAAAAGCTTGACCAAGATCGAAAACACCCCCTCTGCACAGGTGATGGCAGTGGTGGGTACCAACCAAAACGGAAAGCACCCCAATTGGAAACAAAATCTTATCGTAGCAGTGGGACTAAAGGACACCATGGACACCCTTTACCCTTCCCTGGCCCGTTCTCTTTATTTAAGGACCAGCCGTTTTAATCAGGAATTTTTACCCGGCTGTATTCTTTTGGAGGTAGGCTCCTGCGGAAATACCTTGGAGGAGGCAGAAACCGCGGCGCGATTTTCCGCCAAAGCATTTGCCCATATGCTGAAAACTCGGGGATAAAAAAAGAAGCAGAAAACTGCTTCTTTTTTATTTTTTATTTTTCTTTTTCCAAATAAAATATGCGATAAAAGCAACTGTAAGAAGGATCAAGCAAGTAAGCAAAATAACACTTGCTACTATAATTTTTTCTTTTCTTTCA
>JAZUOK010000244.1:0-2542 GCA_045604665.1 Eubacteriales bacterium
TGACGATGAACAAGACCCAATTCGCCCATACGAAGTGGCAAATCGCGGTAACTGTGAGGTTGACTTCTATAAACCATAACACCGCCGGGGCAGTTCATAGGCTTTACGCAATAGGTTTCTTCATCAATGGTAGTAGAGTACATATTGTCCTTGTAGTGATCCCAGTGACCGCTGGTTTCCCAAAGGGCACGGTTCATGATCATAGGAGTCTGCACTTCCACATAGTGATCTCTGTAGTGGATCTGTCTCCAGTAATCGATCAGGGCATTTTTCAGTGCCATACCGCGAGGCAGGAAGAAGGGGAATCCGGGACCTTCCTCACAAAGCATAAAGAGCCCCATTTCCTTGCCGATTCTGCGGTGATCTCTCTTTTCAGCCTCTTCCATCAATTTCAGATACTCTTCCATCTCCGCAGGGGTACGGAAAGCAATACCGTTGATTCTGGTCAGCATCTTGTTGTTCTTATCGTTTTTCCAGTATGCACCGGACTGCTGGGTGATCTTAAAGGCCTTCAGTGCTTTGGTATAAGTAAGGTGAGGACCTACGCACATATCGATGTATTCGCCCTGCTGATAAAAGCTGATGGGCGCGCTTTCATCCAGATCGCCGATATGCTCAACCTTATATTTTTCCTGTCTTTCTTCCATCAGTGCGATGGCTTCCTCTCTGGGAAGAATAAAGGGCTTGATGGGAAGGTTTTCCTTCACGATCTTTCTCATTTCGTTTTCAATACGAACAAGATCCTCATCGGAAAGCTTCTCCTCACCCAGATCCACATCGTAGAAAAATCCCTTCTCCGTTGCAGGGCCAAAGGCAAAATCTGCCTGGGGGTAAAGGCGCTTGATCGCCTGGGCGCAAATGTGTGCGGCAGTATGACGAATCACATGAAGCTCCTCTTCGGGAGTCAGATCTTCGCGGATCGTGCCGTCATTACAAATTACTTTCATTTCGTTTCCTCCTTATTACGGGGTAAAAAAATACACCCCGAAGCAAAATGCCTCGGGGTGAGATAATCCCACGGTTCCACCCGAATTCAGACGGTAGTCTGCCCTTCGTTTTCCTTTTTCGCAAGGAGTGCGCCGCCATTTCCTGCGGAACTTTACAAGGACGGTACAGAAAAAGACCGATCAGCGGCTCACACCCTCCCGCCTCTCTGAAGAACGGCACTCTTTTTCCACATGTTCCTATCCTTATTATAATTCCAAAAAAAAGGATTGTCAATCCCTCTTTTCCTTTACAAGGAAAAAAAAGTATGATAAAATGAATACAGACATATATTTTACAAAAACAAAAAAAGGAGATCCTATGGTAAAATTCCTTGAATTTTTAAAGGTGCTCTTTCTCGGCATCGTAGAAGGCATCACCGAATGGCTCCCCGTCAGCAGCACAGGACACATGCTTCTGGTGGATGAATTTTTGCAGCTGAACGAAAACGAAGCCTTTAAGGAAATGTTCTTCGTTGTCATTCAATTCGGTGCTATTTTGGCAGTGATCCTGCTTTTCTGGAACAAAATGTTCCCCTTTCAGTTTCGGGATAAAGGCCAAAGCGTGATCCGAAAGGATGTGTTTTCCCTCTGGTTCAAAGTAGTATTTGCCTGCATTCCCGGCGCAGTCATCACTCTCCTTTTTGACGATGTGATCGAAGATTTTTTAAACCACACCATTCTCTTTCAAGATGTCAGCCTAATGACCGTTGTCATCGCCCTTGCCCTGATCCTTTACGGCTTTGCCTTTATTTTCATAGAAAAGAAAAACGAAAAAAGAGAAATGCGTGTAACAAAATTAGAAGAGATCAGCTATAAGGACGCCTTTCTCATCGGTCTGTTTCAGGTGCTTTCCATCATCCCCGGCACTTCCCGTTCCGGCTCTACCATCATCGGCGCCTTAACTCTCGGCATTAGCCGTGCCGCAGCTGCGGAATTTACCTTCTTCCTGGCAGTGCCTGTTATGGCCGGCTACTCCCTTTTAAAGCTTTTAAAATTCGGCTTTGCCTTTTCCTCCTATCAGCTTTTTATACTGCTTGCCGGCTGTGTTTCCGCTTTCCTCACCTCCCTTTTTGTGATCCGCTTTTTAATGAACTATGTGAAAAAGCACAGCTTTTCCGCCTTTGGCATCTACCGCATTATTCTGGGTGCAATCGTACTTTTATACTTCTTTATTTTCTGATAAAAAGAGACTCCATCTGCTTTGGGAAATGTTCTTAGCGAACATTTCCCAAAAGTTTTATTCGCCTTGCGGCGAGTTATATTGCTTCGCAGTGATATTTGGATTCAGCCAAGTGTTATTCGCTTCGCGAGTTTTAGAGGCGAATAAAATATCACTGAAACCGTAAGGTTTCAATATCACTTTTGCTTAGCAAAAATATCACTCCGACAAAGTCGGAATATCACTATACAGATAAAAAGAAAGAGAAGACTTGTTACAAAACAAATCTTCTCTTTTTCTGTTGTTAAGTGGGTTTGGACTTCTGCCCGACTGCATTTTGTACTCACAAATGCGATGCTGGTTCTATCCAAATATATTATTTTATGCCAAAACAAAA
>JAZUOK010000245.1:0-6753 GCA_045604665.1 Eubacteriales bacterium
AAATCAACTTCTCGGGAGAAACGGAGATCTGCCGTCCAAGCTTTCCGGCACTGAGGGTCATCTCAGATAGAGAAAGGGCGCTTCCATCAAAAACTGTTTTGAAGCTACGCTTCATTCCAACGGGAGAACATCCGCCGTGAACATAGCCAGTTAACGGAAAAAGCTTCTTCTGCGGCAACATGGAAATGCTTTTTTCTCCCACTGCTTTGGCAGCGGCTTTTAGATCAAGCTCTAAGTTGACAGGAATAACAAACACATAGTTTTTACCGCTTACCCCTTCGGTAACAAGTGTTTTAAATGTTTCGTTCGCACTTTTCCCAACAAGAAGAGCGACCTTTTCTCCGTCCGTTTCATTGGGGTCGTATGAGTGGGAGGTATATTCAATTTTTGCAGTTTGCAAAACGCGCATTACATTGGTGATATCTTCTTTAGCCATAAAATCCTCAGCTTAAAAAATCCGCTACCGCCGCCTCTGAACCGCGATAAATGGAATACTTATTTTTCTTAACGACCTCAACATCTTTTGAAATGGAAGCCTCATGATCCTTAAAATATGTATCGGTATCTTCCCGGGAGGTAAAATAATACACCTGAATGAATGTATCATCTTTGTCCGCAGTAAGAATGGTAACTTGTTTAATGTTTAAAGAAGACACCATCTGACCGTACTGAATTTCGCGAATGACAGAATACCCCAGGTCCTCCATTTTTTGTTCCGCTTCTTCGGAATTTGGAATTGTAACGGCGGAACAGGAAAAAAGAATACTACAGCACAAAAGAAACGAGAGAAAAAGTAAACTTCTTCTTTTCATATATCAAAGCCTCCAAGGTAAGTTTCGATATCAAAAGGTTCAATCAGAGAATCCTTCTTCAAATATAGAGGGTGATGGGGATGGCCGCACTTCTTCGATCGTTTGCCCACAGTGAACCAATTGGCGTTATACTTTTTACCGAGTTCGATCATATCAAAGACGCAGGATCGAAGGTAATCTCTCTTTTCGATGATAGTTCCCCAAGCCGCCCAAATCGCAGGACTTGAACCTGCAGATGAGAGAATATATTCAAAAGCCTTCATATTCTCCGCGTGCAAATATGGATTGAAAAGCTTTTCCATATGATCTGGGTCCGTTGCACGCTGCGCATATACATTAAACATAATAAAGGAATCAAAATAGTTAAAATGAGCGATCCGTTGAACCGATGCCAAGGTGTTATCCAGATTATCGGGCTCCGCGGTAGAAGGATTGATTCCGATACAGATCAAAGGTTTCTCCCCTTTTGTTCCCAGTATATAACGGTATTCCGAATAAAAATCGGGAACATAAAGCCATTTATCGGAATCGTAATTTTTCTCGGTACTTCCAAGGAGCGCTTCTTCAAAAGAAAGAACCGAAATCTCAACGGTTGAACTTTTTGGTATATGCATATTTAACTCCAAAATTTAGTTAAAACATTATACCATAAAAAAAGACACTACACAAGGAAAAAAATTCAAAAAAGTATTGACAACAGGATTTTAGAGTGCTATACTCTTATCAAGAACAAATCCTATTAACCAAAAGGAGAAACAAAATGAAAAAATGGAAATGCACCGTTTGCGGTGAAATCGTAGTATCTGAAACCAGACCCGAGGTTTGCCCCCTTTGCAAGCAGCCCGGCGAGAAATTTGTCGAGGTTGTTGAAGATGAAAAAATGGGTTGGGCAACCGAGCACGAAGTGGGCATCATCGAAGGCGTTGATCCCGAAATCGTAGAAGGTCTCCGTGCAAACTTTATGGGCGAATGCACCGAAGTAGGCATGTACCTTGCTATGAGCAGAGTTGCTTTCCGCGAAGGCTATCCCGAAATCGGTGAGTACTGGAAAACCGCAGCTTTTGAAGAAGCAGACCACGCTGCTCGCTTTGCTGAAATGCTGGGTGAAGTTGTTACCTCCTCTTCCAAGAAGAATCTTGAAATGAGAGTAGAGGCTGAAAACGGCGCGTGCGCAGGCAAGTTTGAGCTTGCTAAAATGGCAAAGGCACAGGGTCTTGATGCGATTCATGACACTGTTCACGAGATGGCAAAGGACGAAGCTCGACACGGCAGAGCATTCGAGGGACTTTTGAACAGATACTTTGGTAAATAAGGAGCAATAAAATGGAAAATGTAACTGTATGCAACTGCATGAAAGTAAGCTATCACGACATTGTGACCGCTCTTCACGAGCATGAAAAATTCTCCGATGTTTTAAAAGCATTTGAGCATGTTAAAGATGTTACCCACTGCTCCACCGGTTGTGGTGGTTGCCACGATAAAGTCCTTGATATCATCTCGGACGAAATGATGAAATAATTATGAAAAACGCGTGTGCCGGGCACACGCGTTCTTTTTTTATTCAATTCCTGTGATGCTTTGAATGATCACACCTGTATCAATGTCTTCACAAGCTCTGAAAACAATTTTTTCAATCGCCACATCAGGCTTTTGATTGATCCATTCAAAGACATATAAGGTAGCCTTCTTCCCTTCTTTTGTCAAAACCTCTTTTCCATCGGTTGTCCAGGTTGCGGAATAACCGTTGTGACGATAAAAGTTCGGCACGAAAGGCTCATTATGTCTACGGTCGAAATGACTGATATTACCCCCGTAAGTCAATGGGATCTGTGTCTTTTCCCCATCGGTATAGAAAATATCATAATATCCGATCACATCAAAATCGACCCAGGGCATTCTTCTCAGGTAATTGGTAGTTGCATGCTCGAAAACAACACTTTGAAGCTTCTTACCAATTTGAATAACTGTACCGTCTTTTTCTTCTTCCGATAGAATTTCGCCCTTATCCTTAAATAAAACTTTTTTGGCATCCTCAGAAAGAGAAGGATGATCTTGAAATTGTAAAACAGAACGAAGGCCGGGAATCATATCCGAAATGATTTTGTCATACGAGTATCGGTTGAAAGAGGAATAAGACTCTGACCAAAGCATTTGTGCGCCGTAAAGGAAGTCATAGAGCTTTCCTTCTTTTGCCAGGTCCTCTTCACAGGTTTTTACCCAAGCAGAGATCTGACCGCCGCGGACCCCGTCTTTGCGGATTCTCTTTTCAAAACGGTCAAAATGGCTGGAATACATATTTCCAAAGAGGATTTCAAAGCCATGTGACAGAAGATGCTCCTCAATGTCTTCTTTTCTTCTGAAGTACCAAATAAAGTCAAGAAGAAGTACATCCTTCGGTATCTTATCAATAGCCGGAATGGTCTGATAACCGGAAGCAGGCTGAAGCATATCAGCCCAGATCATCATTTTGAGACCCTTCTCGGCAAGATAATCATGGATTTTGATAACATCCTGAGCATAAAGATCAGAAGGATCCTTTCCCTTACAAACAGGGCAAACACCGATCTCATAAACCTCATCATGGCCCATGTGCACATATTCGGAAGGCTTTACCACATCTAAAATCTCGTCTAAAATATCAAACAAGATCTCGTAAGTCTTAGGATTAGAAGGACAAGCAGAGTGATGGTAAAATGTTTCGGGTCTGGTATCGGCAAGGCGCTCATCTGTTTCTTCGTCTTCGGAAACTTCGGGGATCTCGGCAATTTCGGGATGAGAGAGCGTCATATACTGAACATGACCGAGACTTTGAATTTCAGGAACGATTTCTATACCGTAGAGCTTTGCAAAATCAACAAGGTCACGAACCGATTCCTTGCTTACGATTTTACCTCCGCCAACGGTGTCATGCGGAAAGGGCGGCCATTCGCCACTGTGTGATTTTTCAATTACTTCCAAAAAGCTATCATTGATCTCCGGATGAGAATCCAGTTTCATAGCTGCAGAAAACTGCATGATAATGAAATTATAACCTAAAGGAGAGAGAAAATCAGCGATCAATCTTTTTGCAAACTCCATCTGATCCTCGGCAGGTAAAAACAGATGGACACCGCGAAATTCGCAAAAAGGAGCATCGGAAACCTTGCAGTGCGGCAGAGTATTTTCATTCATCAATTTCAATATGGTTTCAACACCCTGTACAAATCCTTTTCGATCGGAAGCGGACAGCACAACGCCTTCATCGGAAACAGACAGCGTATACCCGTTTTTCTTTTCATTTGGATCAAGAATAAAGCGAACAAAACCGTCCTTATTCTCCCGAACCGAAGCCCCGGTTTTATCAAAAAGCTTTTCACCAAAGACGCAGAAAGCAGCTTCGGCATCCTCGCAGTCAAAAGCTACCTCCGACAGCTTTTCAAGTGGAACAACACCTTGGTATACGGAAATTTCGGATGGAGTAGGATACACCTTTTCCCCTTCAAAATCCGCACCGAAAATTTCGATTTTTTCAATATTTACACTGTAAAAATCAGAATCAAATTCAATGGTAAAATCCTTCAGCTTTTTCTCAACAGACAAAGGAACGATCTTTTTTGAAATAAAAGTGTTCGTTTCGCCGCGGTAGGAATAAATTTTTTCTTTCTTTTCGTAATCGTAAAGATCGATCCCGTAAGGAAGTGTTCTCTCGCCGAGATAAATTACGATTTGATTGACATAAAACTCCTCGGACAAGGACACATGCAAGTCAATGCCGTTTGAAGTAAGCTCTGACCAATCAAAGCCGAGAAGCTCACCGCGAAAGGGGTTGCCGTCGGCAGTGGTCAAAGGAACTTTTTTTAAATTTTTCTTGAAATACTCAATTTTAATATCGCTGTACTTATCATTCAACTTTCCGATAAACATTTTATTTTTCCTCTTCTTCCTTTATAAAGCTAACCAGTTCATCAATTGATTTTCTCTTTTTTGTTCTTAAAATGTCATTTTCTTTTGCATAGCCCAAGGTAATAACAAGCCTCACCTTTTCCTTTAAATTGCAAATTTCACGGATTTTTTCATCAGAAAACCAGCCGAGGATACATGTGGAAAGGCCCAATGCTTCTGCTTCTGCAGTCATATAAGCCACAAGAATACCGATATCAATGGATCGGTAATCATTCTTCTTCAGCTTTGCGCCGATCGCAGCGGTTTTCACATACTCTTCTTCCGATATAACAAGAAGAATCGGTGCGTCTTTTGCAAATCGATTCATTCCGGCCCCCATAGTCGCCTCTGCAACCTTTTTTGCAGCCGAGCCTTTACAGACGGTAATATGATATGGCTGCCCGTTGCAAGCGGAGGGCGAGAGCCTTCCGGTCTCAAGAATTTTTAAAAGTTTATCTTCTTCGACAAGTCTTGCGGGATCATAATTTCTGCAAGACTGTCTTTTCTCGGCAATTTCAGAAAAAAACATAAGAATCCTTTCAAAATAAACTAATTTGATTATACATAATTTTTTTCGTTTTTTCAACATTTCTTAATCTTTTTTCTAAATTCTTTGCACTCCTTTTGGGCAATATCCGATAAAAGCAACACCGCTATTAAATTCGGCAGAGCCATTAGGCCGTTTAATGTTTCGGAAATGATCCAAACCGACTCCATATCAAACACTGATCCTAAAAAAACAAAAATAATATAAATTACTCTGAAAACCGATGAAAATATTTTTTTATTTTTAAATAGATACAAAATACAAACTTCTCCATAATATGCCCAGCCCAATATGGATGAAAAGGCAAAAAACACAGTCGTCATGCCAACAACACATCGTCCGAAAACAGGAATCGCCGAATCAAAAGCAGAAATTAAAACTTCAGAACCGGTAAGCGTCGCCGTGTTCCAGTCTTTCGATGTCAAAATAACAAAACCGCTCAATGAGCAGATCACAAGGGTGGTAAATGCTACTTCAAAGATTCCCCACAGACCTTGTTTTACCGGATCTTTTTCTTCGGAGACAGCATGGGCGATGGGAGCACTGCCAAGTCCTGCTTCATTTGAAAAAATACTTCTTGAAATTCCAAAATGAACTCCTTTTATAAAGCCGTACCCTACCGCACCAAAACTTGCTGCATTGAAAGAAAAAGCAGAGCGGAAGATCAACTCCAGCGTCCTCGGTAAGTTTTCAAATCTCAAAAATAAAACGATCACTGCTGTGAAAATATACAAAAGCGTCATAAAAGGCACAAGGTATCGATTCACTTTGCAAATTCTTTTTATGCCACCAAAGACAATGAAAGAAATAAGAACCATCAATACCAATCCCGAAATGCTGCTGCTTGTTCCGTAAAAATTTTCAAAAACCGAAGAAATTGCGTTTGACTGTGTGATATTACCGATTCCAAAGCTGCAGAAAAGCGCAAAAATGGCAAAAAGCATTGCCAAAAATTTACTTTTTAAGCCTTTTTCCATATAGAACATTGGCCCACCGATCATTTTTCCGTCCTTATTCTTTTCACGAAATTTTAGTGAAAGAAATATTTCGGTGAACTTAATTGCCATTCCAAAAAAAGAAAAGAACCACATCCAAAAAAGCACACCAGGTCCCCCTGCCCTGATTGCCATTGCAATCCCGGTTATGCTACCGGTTCCGATCGTTCCTGCAAGAGCGGTTGAAACGGCTTCCACGGGACTGATCTCATCACTTTTTTCTCTATTCTTTTTAAAAACTTGTCCGATGGTTTCCCGCATCATATAGAAAAAATTCCGGAATTGAAAAAAATCAAGTCTGAAAGTGATAAAAATCCCCACAAAAGCAAAAAGAAAAAGCGTGGCAGGTCCCCACACAATTTTATTTAAAAATAAAAAGCAATCTGTAATCATAACAAAAAAACGCCCTCCTTTGATGAATCTTATGTGTAGAAAAAGAAAAAAAGAAGGAACATCCGTCCTTCTTTTTTAGAGCTTA
>JAZUOK010000246.1:0-3644 GCA_045604665.1 Eubacteriales bacterium
AGCGTAGCGTGAGCCTCCGGTCCCTACAAAACAAACTTTGGATTTATATTCCCATTTATCTTTTACAGGTCGGAAGTTTCTTTGCTTACTTTCTTTACAAAGAAAGTAAGAAGGTGGTATAATAGATGTATTAAGAAAAAAGGAGTCTGTATGAAAAAAATATTGATACTGGATGCCAACAGCCTTTTGAACAGGGCTTTTTACGGGATCCGACCCCTTTCCAACTCCAAGGGGATTCCCACCAACGCCATTTTCGGCTATATCAATATATTAAAAAAGCATCTGGACCGCATCAAGCCGGATTTTGCCGTTGCGGCCTTTGATCTGCACGCGCCTACCTTCCGTCACAAATTCGACGAAAATTATAAAGCCACCAGGAAGCCCATGCCCGACGACCTTCTTGCGCAAATGCCTTATTTAAAGCGGGCTACCGAGGCTTTGGGCATTGCCATTGCGGAAAAAGAAGGCTATGAAGCAGACGATATTTTAGGAACCCTTTCCCTGGTTGCCGAAAAAGGTGGGAACGAGGCTTATCTCGTTACAGGCGATAGGGATTCCTATCAGCTTGTTTCGGAAAAGGTCACCCTTCTTTTGGCAAGCACCGGCAAGGACGACGAGATCACCCCGGAGGTGATCCGTGAAAAATTCGGTCTTCTGCCCAGACAGATGATCGATGTGAAAGCCCTTGCAGGGGACAGCAGTGACAACATTCCCGGTGTCCGCGGTATTGGTGAAAAGACCGCGCTGAAATTGATCGGGGAAAGAGGGGATCTTGACGGTGTCTACGCCGATATCGACTCCCTGCCCGTAGGCCCCTCTGCAAAGGAAAAATTGAGAAACGGGAAGGAGGACGCCTTCAAAAGCCGTTTTCTGGCAGAGATCTGCAGAGAGGTACCCACCCTTGAAAGGATCGAAGACTTCCCGTACGAGGGCTTTGTGCCTGAAAAATTGAGAGAGCTTCTTGTTGAGCTTGAATTTTCCAAAATGCTCCACTCCTTCGGACTGGAAGAGGCGCCTCAGGCGGTGGTGGATGCCCCCTTGCAGGGCAGCATGTTTGACCTTCCCTCGGAGGAGGTTTCAATCAGTGAGGAGGATGTCTCTCATATCAAGGAAAATCCTCTTTTCATTACCTTTGACCACGAGGGCTTTTATACCTTAAAAGAAGGAAAGGCTGTAAAGCTTCGGGGCGATGTGGAAAACTTCCTTCGGGAAAATGCGCCTGTGGTCTCTCACAGTGACGGGTACTTTGCCGCATTTGCAAAGCGCTTCGGAGATATTCGGGGGCTTCATGTGCAGTTTGACCTGTACCTTGCCGCCTATGTACTGGATTCCCAGAATACAAAGCTCTCCCTTTCTTCCCTTGCCCTTGTATTTTTAAAGGAAAACTACGGTCCCATCAGAGACGGGGATCATACGATCAGCCTTCCCCTTCTGGCAAAGCTTTACCCCGTACTGAAAGAAAAGATCGACGAAAACGAGGCGAAGGACCTTTACTACGAAACCGAGCTGCCCTTAGCCTATGTCCTTTCCAAAATGGAGCTGCGCGGCTTTCCCGTATCCCGTGAGGGAATTGAAAATTACGGTGAAAAATTAAAAGAGATCATCAAGGTCTTGGGAGAAGAGATCTATTCCCTTGCCGGGGAAGAATTTCTCATTTCTTCCCCCAAGCAGCTGGGCAAGATCTTATTTGAAAAATTAAATCTTCCTGCAGGGAAAAAGACAAAAACAGGCTACGCCACCGATGCGGAGACCTTGGGAAAGCTTCGTTTCCATTCTCCCATAATTGATCTGATTTTAAATTGGCGCGCCGCCTCTAAGCTTTACAGCACCTATGTAGAGGGGATGCTGAAGGAAGTAAGAGACGACGGCAGGATCCACACCCATTTTCATCAGCGTCTCACGGCAACGGGCCGCCTTTCCTCCACCGAGCCCAACTTGCAGAATATCCCCGTGAAAACGGAGATGGGCAGAGAAATGCGCCGCTTCTTTACTTCGGGTGATGAAAAGAGCGTCCTTGTGGATGCGGACTATTCTCAGATCGAATTAAGGCTTCTTGCCCACATGTCGGGGGATACCACCATGCAGCAGTTTTTCCTTGACGGCAGAGATATCCACACCAAAACCGCCTCGGAGATCTTCCATGTAAGTCCGGAAGAGGTTACTTCCGAGATGCGAAAGAGCGCAAAGGCAGTGAACTTCGGTATCGTGTACGGTATCGGCGAGTATTCTCTCAGCCAGGATCTGGGCGTTCCCATGCGCGTGGCAAAGGAATACATTGAAAAATATTTTGCCCTCTTCCCCGGTATCCGCTCCTATCTTGACGGGGTGAAAAAGGATGCCCACGAAAAAGGCTATGTAAAAACCCTTTTCGGCAGAAAGAGATTCATTCCCGAATTGAAAGCACCGAAAAAACAGCTGGTTTCCTTCGGTGAGAGGGTTGCCATGAATGCTCCCATTCAGGGAACGGCGGCGGATATTATCAAAATTGCTATGGTACGAGTAGACAGGAGACTGGAAAAGGAAAAGCTGAAATCCGCGCTGATCCTTCAGGTCCACGATGAACTGATCTTGGAATGTCCCGAGGAAGAAGCGGAATACGCCGCAAAGCTCCTCTCGGAGGAAATGGAAAATGTAGTAAGCTTTTCCGTGCCCCTTATCGCCGAAGCACAAACGGGCAAAACCTGGTACGACGCAAAATAAATTTTTTTGACAAAAGACTGTGATCTTCACAGTCTTTTTTCTTTTTTCGCCAAGAGAAGTCGACCTTCTTTTTGCCTTTTTTCTTTTATGATGGTTTTATCAGAAGCCCGTTTTTCCGTTTTGAACAAATACAAAGCCCCTCTTCGACAAAAGACGACAGGAAAAGGCCGTTTTTTTGGTCATTCCCACTCTCTTTTTGCCTAATTTTTGTTCAAATCTACAAAATTGGTAATAATTGGTAATTTTTAGTGCCAAGCTCTTGCAATATTTACCAATTTTTGGTAAAATCAAAATAAAGAAAATACAAAAACAGAGAAGAAAGGTACTGAGATGAAAACGAAAGAGAAGGTATATATTATTGATTCGGGAAATGATTTCCGTTTTGTATGTAAGGAGAGTCTTGGGAATATGGGCTTTCGCGTGGTAGGTGACAGCGGCGACGGGGGAGAGGCTTTGGTGGAGATCAAAAGCTTAAAGCCCGATGTGGTACTGCTTGATCTTTGGTTTCCCGGGTACGACCCTGCATCTCTCATTCGCGAGGTGAAGCGGAGTCTGAAGGAAGAGGCACCGAAATTTATTCTGGTGACCGGTGTGAATAACCGCAAGGTGCTGGAGGATGCTTTCCAGGGCGGTATTTCCGCTTGTATCTTAAAGCCTTTTGATTATGAGGTTTTGGGTGAGAAGATCCGCCAGGTATGCAGTGAAGAGAGATTTCGCATTGAAGACGATTTTGATTTGGAGGCACAGGTGACCCGTATCATTCATCAGGTGGGGATTCCTGCTCACATCAAGGGGTATCAGTATCTTCGCTGTGCGATTATGATGGTGGTTCGGGATAACCGCATTATCGGTGAGGTAACGAAGACCCTTTACCCAAGCGTTGCCAAGGAATTTGCCACCACCTCCTCCCGTGTGGAAAGAGCGATCCGCCACGCCATTGAGGT
>JAZUOK010000247.1:0-3514 GCA_045604665.1 Eubacteriales bacterium
GCGGAAAAACCGTTACCTTAAAGACCATCGGGTTACTTTCTATGATGGCGCAAACAGGGCTTCAGATCCCTGCCGAGGAGGCGGTTCTGCCGGTGTATCCTGAAATTTTGGCGGATATTGGCGATGAACAGAGCATTGAACAGTCCCTTTCCACCTTTTCTGCCCATATTGTTAATATTATTTCCATGCTGGAATCAGCAGTTCCCGGTGCTTTGATGCTTTTTGATGAGCTTGGAAGCGGTACCGATCCCGTAGAAGGTGCCGCCTTGGCAGAAGCTATTCTGGAAACCGTGCGTGCAAAAGGGGTAAAATGTGCCGCTACCACCCATTATGCGGAATTGAAAACCTACGCCCTTGAAACAAACGGGGTGGAAAACGCTTCCTGCGAGTTCGATATTTCTACCTTAAAGCCTACCTATCGCCTGATCATTGGTACTCCGGGCAGATCAAACGCCTTTCTCATTTCAACAAAGCTTGGTCTACCGGTGGAAATCATCGAAAAGGCTGAGCATTTGATCAAAGCGGAAAATCGCCGCTTTGAAAGTGTCGTGGGAAAACTGGAAGCAGAGCGCGTTTCCATGGAAAAAGATCGGGAAATGGCGAAAAAAATGCTTCAGGAAGCTCAAAAAGCCCACGAAGAAGCCATGAAAGAGAGAGAAGGGCTTCTCCAAGGTGCGGAAAAAGAAATGGAACGGGCAAAAAAAGAAGCACTTCGCCTTGTAAAAAGTGCTCGTGCTCTTTCCGATTCTACCATTGAAAAACTGGAAGAAATGCAGAAAAAAGCCCTTCGCGACAGGGAACAGAAGGATCTGGAAGAAGAGCGAAGAAAGCTTCGCCTTACCTTGCGCGGAGAAGAGGATCGGATTTCCATGACCATTGCAAGAAGGGAAGAGGAAGAGGAGGATTATACACCGCCCCGCCCCTTCAAAGTGGGAGATTGTGTCCTTGTTTCCAAGGTAGGAAAAGAGGGCGTTATCGAGAAATTACAAGGAGAAGAGGCGTCTGTTCTGGTAGGAAATCTCAGAATGAAAATGCCCCTTTCCACCCTTCGTTTGATCACAAAACAAAAGCAAAAAGGGGTAAAACAGAAGGGAAGTGTTAAGACTTCACCGCGCAGCCATACCTCAAACAGTGTAGATGTAAGAGGCCTTGTAACCGACGATGCCTGGTTTGTTGTAGATAAGTATCTTGATGATGTGATCCTTGTGGGATTCGAGTCTGTTACAGTGATCCACGGCAAGGGAACCGGTGCTTTAAAAGCAGGCCTTTGGAGGTATTTTAAGAAGGACCCCAGAATTAAATCTTTCCGATTGGGGCTCTACGGAGAAGGAGACGGAGGCGTCACAATTCTCGAAATGAAAAAGTAAACAAATTGTAAACAACGAAGCCGAAGAAAGCAAAAAACTTTCTTCGGCTTCATAGCATATAATATATATAATAAAAGGAAGTTTTTCGAAAAAAAGAGGAGGATTTTTCGAAAAAAAACACAAAAAATCAAAAAATGAACAAAATATTGCTTAAATTTTAAAAAACAGGGAACAATGTTGACAAGCGAAAAAAATATGCCTATAATCACCCTCGGTTTTAGAATTGCATAGGTTTGCGAAATCGTTCGCGTAAAAAATTATGAAACAGGAGTATCTATGACAAAAAAACTTGCAGAGCTTTCCGGATCGGTATCCGTGCTTTCCGCAAGCCTGATTTTGGTTTTGGCAATCCTGATTTCCCCGGTTCATATGCCCACGATTCCTGCTTTAAGTAAGGTACCTTCCTTTTCAGAAGCACCCGATGCTCCTGAAATAGCAGAAAAGGAACAGGAGTTATCCAAAACCGCACCGATTCCCGCGAAAGCAGAACTTTCCGCAAAGCCTGCGGAGATCTATAGCGCACCGGAGGCATCTTTTTCCAATGCCGTTTATGGTTTGAATAAAGAGACTTCCCCTGCAGGAAGAAATGTGATGTCTTCCGTTTTGGCAGTAAGACAGTCTGTACCCAATTTCACGGTTACTGCATCGGTTTCCCCCGAAGAGTATGATTTGATTCTCTACTGTGTGGGTCACGAAACCAGAGGCGGTTCGCTTCCTCACAAGATTTTGATCACAGAGGTAATCTTTAACCGTGTTCAAGGGCCGAAGTTCGGTTCTACCGTGAAAGAAGTTGTTCTTTCTCACGGACAGTTTGATGTAATGGACAATTACGATGGCTGGGGCGATTGGGTTCCCGATGAAACCACCTTGCAGGCAGTGAATCTCGTTCTCAGCGGATCCGCTCCCGACTATTCCGAGGGTGCTATGTATTTTTGCAACCCCTATATCGTCGGAGAAGGAAACTGGTTCGATATGACCAGAAGAGTGGTTTGCGAGATTGAAGGACATAGGTTCTACAAATAAAAAGAGGCAGTGATGCCTCTTTTTGTTATGAAAATGAATAAACGGAAAACTTTTTCAAAGCGACTTGACAAATATTTTCGGATTGTGTATAATCTATGATTGTGTTACGGTAAATTTTTTATGCCGTACTTCTTGTTTCCCGATTTTCGGGAGACCATATGTCCAAAAGGAGGTAAACATAATGGAAAAACTGAAGGGCAAATACGAAACGGTTTTCATCGTAAATGCAGAGCTTGGCGAAGAGCAGGTTCAGGAACTCGTCGCTAAATTCAAAGCAAGAATCGAGAAGAACGCTGTCGTAGAAAATGTTGACGAATGGGGCAAGAAGAGACTTGCTTATCCCATCGATGATGTCAACGACGGTTATTACGTTGTAATGCAGTACACTGCAGACCGTGATTTCCCCGTAGAGCTCGAGAGAAGATTCAGCATTACTGAAGGCATTCTCCGCTCCATGACCATTCGCATCGACGCGTAAGGTGATCCGCAATGGCTTCATTCAATAAGGTTATTCTGATCGGTAACTTAACTGCCGATCCCGAGCTGAAACAGACGCAGAACGGTATTTCCGTTACATCGTTCAGTCTCGCAATCTCCAGAAGATTTTCTTCTAAGAATGCCGAGAACGCTCAGCAGGCTGATTTTATCAATGTTGTCGCATGGCGGAACACCGCAGAATTTATCACCAAGTATTTTCAGAAGGGCAAGAGCATTCTCATTGTCGGTTCTCTCCAGACCCGTAACTGGGTTGACCAGAACGGACAGAAGAGATATGTTACCGAAGTCGTAGCAGAAGAAGCTCAGTTCGTTGAAAAGAAGGGTGACGGCGCATCTGCAATGGCAGGCGCAACCCCGGCTCCCTACGGAGCCAGTCCGAAGGATGTCGCTTTTGAAGAAATGAGCACTGACGACGACCTTCCCTTTTAAAATTTGAATACGGAGGAATTTATCATGGATAAAGAACAAAAGGCTTTTAGACCTAAGAGAAAAAAGAAAGTTTGCGCTTTCTGCGCAGAAAAAGTAACCCAGATCGATTACAAGGACGCTGCTAAACTTCGCAAGTTTGTTTCCGAGCGTTCCAAGATTCTTCCCAGAAGAATCACCGGTACCTGCGCAAAGCATCA
>JAZUOK010000248.1:0-18379 GCA_045604665.1 Eubacteriales bacterium
GACTTCTGAACAGAGCCGATGGTAACAATGCTTCCGCCACCGGATTTCATTAGTTCCGCCGCCTTCTGGCAGGCAAAAAAGGTTCCTTTCAAATTCACATTGCAAATGGCATCAAAATCTTCTTCCGTAGCATTCAATAGCCCGATGTTCAGACCGAGATTTGCACTGTTTGCAACAAAAACATCCAAAGAACCGAAGTCTTCGTGAATTTTTTGAAACACACACCCAATAGACTCGATTCCGTCAAAGGTCATTTCATAACCGCGGCATTTTACGGCAAACTCTTTTTCAATTTCCTTCGCCGTATTTTCCGCCGAAGATCGTTCTCTGCTGGTGAGGGCGATTTGAAAGCCTTCTTTGGCAAAACGCTTTGCAATAGCAAGGCCCGTGTTTCGGGTAGCCCCTGTAATTAAAACCGTCTTCATTCTTTTTTCCTTCACAAAAAATCACTTCAAACAAAGCATTTGAGCAGGGCACTCTCCTGTGGGCAGGATAATCTTTTTGTCTTTGGTTTGATAAACCTTTCCGCTGAAGATCTCGGTATATTCCCCGTCTGCCATCAAGGTGACCTCTGTCTCTTCGGCACCTGTATTATAAACACCGAGAAGACTGTCGTTGATATAGGTGAAAATACCGTTTTCTGCATAGATATGCACACCGGAAAGCCGTGCGATCTCTCGAAGAGCGTTGTGAGAAAGGTTTCCTACCGCACTGAAGAACACTTTGTAATCTTCTCTCTCGCGCATAGCAAGGGCGCATTTTCTGGAATCGGAAAATCTGCCTAAGATCTTGGCCTCAGGATCCGAAACAAAAGGCGTAGGATGCTTTGCCTCCTGGTATCCGTAAGTGGACTGAAAAGCGCGGATCTTTCCTTCATCCTGATCCAAAAGGCCGATTTTTATTTCAAGAAGATCGGACATACGGCAAACATCCTGTCCGTCTTTCCCCATCAGATCGGAGGGACCCACAAAAAGAAGGCTTCTTCCCTCTTTTTTCAGCACGGTATTGATATATGTCTTTTCCTCGTCACTGAGCGTATATGTATTGAGAAAGATATATAGCTTGTATTTATTCTGATCCACCAAAGTAAGATCGTTCATGGAATAAATATCGTACGGTGCGCCGATCCGGCTCAATGCTTCTCTTTGATGGACAACGCACTCCGAATGAATATCCGATTCGGGATTTACACAGTATAAAGGCTTTGAGCCTACAAAAACACAGATCTCGGCGGCGGATTCGCGAGGCTTTTCGCAAAGATTTCGGGAGATGGAAACAAGCTTTTTCACTTCTTCCATCAAGCCGTCGTCGTAATACCACCCTTCCAGCATATCAAACCACCAGGTACCGCATCTTTTGGCAAAGCGGCTCATCATTTCCCTTCTCATACCGTGAATCGTCTTTTCTCTTGTATTTAACAGATCGTTTCTGTGGAAGGTAGTGGTAAGCTCGCGCATGGCAATATTGGTCTCAGGGTCATTGCAAAGACGGCGAGGATTGTCAGCTGCGGTGGGCGCAAGGAAGGTGAGATTATCAAAAGAAGCAAAGTACGCCTTTCCATGAAGCCCTAAGGAATCGGACAGGATCATATGGGCAGTGCCGTCGTCATACAAACGGTGGCGGTAAGAAGAGGGCGTTGCGATCATATCCACATAGGGGCTCTCATTTACGGGGTCAAGGTCCAGATGACCGTATGCCCAAAGGGGCTTGCGCAGTTCCATAATATAACCGAAAAAGACGCCCACAAGCTTTTGAAAGCTTGAAGCTTCCTTTGCCGCGCGGCAGAAATCCAAAACAAGGCTTGAAATCAGTTCCGCATGGAACTTTCTGTAACGAATCACTTCACGATCCTTATCGGGATCTAAAAAAACAACCTCTTTCGGCTTATCTCTTTCTTCCTTGGAAGGAATCTTTGCATTGGGATCCCCTAAATATTTGCGGTACGCCGCAAGCTTTACAGGGTGGCTCTCCTCCCCGTCGGCACGGCTGAACCACTCGGTAGTGTTTCCTCCCAGAAGCCAATAACCCAGGATCTTGTCATCGTATTTAGACTCGGCATAACGGATAAAAGCATTGATATAATCACAGGTATCCTTTTTCCATTTTTCATTCCCTGCGATCTGGGAAAGGTGGGTGAAGGAGTCTACATTGCCGGGGTTTTGCTCCAGCCACCAAGGACGAACATCAATATGGAGATTGATAAAAAAGTAGGCATCGGGGGCGGTGGAAAGAAACATTTCCATCTGCTCATCGAATTTTTCAAAGCGATAGTCCCCTTCTCCGAACCAGGTTTCGCCGTAAAGGGAATATGGGATTTTAAGCCCGGAAGGAAGACCGGAACAAAAAACATGAAAAATCCGAACACCTGCCTTGTAAAAATCTCCCACATTACCCGGAGTAGGACGGAAGGATTTAAAGGCGACACTGTCAATGATCTTTCCGTCTACCTCAATGTGATTCACACCCTTTTTTTCAACAATTTTTACATTCATTTTTTATCTCCTGCTGTTTTTCATATAATCTTTGGGGGAAATTCCGTTTTTTTCTTTGAAGATTCGGGAAAAATATGCGGGACTTGAAAATCCGAGAACCGACGAGACCTCCGAAACATTCAGATCTCCCATTTCAAGATACCGCTTTGCCGCATCCATTCGGTGGCGCAGTATGTATTCCTGGGGAGACTGGCCGAAAAAGCGGCGAAATTCTTTTCTGAAATAGCTTTGGCTTACAAGACACATCTCAGAAAGATCGGAAACGGAGATTTCCTCTTTTTCATGCTCTTCTATGTAGGAAAGAGCGGTTTTTAAAAAGGAAGGGATCTTTCTGCGAAGCCTCTCCTCTTTTCTTTCAAAGTCACTCCACAAAGCGATCAAAGCCCAAATACTGCTTTTCAGGTGGGCGTCCGTCGCCTTTCTGTCTGCAATTTTTCCGAAGATCTCCCTGATCTCGTGTTTCTTCTCGTGGGGCAGAATCACCGGTTCTTTTGCCAAAACATGCTCTTTTTCACCAAAGGAAAAGTGACAATTGATCAGATAAGTAGAGGGATTTTCCTTGATGTGGGAGAAGATCAAGCGATAGCGGCTTTTTTTTGGTAAATATATGCAGTTTCCGCTTTCCGCAAAAATTTCTCTTCCGTCAGGTAAAACAAGGCATGCATCACAGGAGGAAAGATACAAAAAACCGTTGCTGGGTCTTTTTTTCTTCAGAAACGAGCTCCCTTGCCCTTCTTCCCAATAGTTTTGCTCAAAAAAGCGAACCTTGCAAATGGAAAAATCCACCTTCTTCGGGTCGATCCGTTTTTCGTTTTCCATAAACGATTCCTCTTCAGATTTTTTTATATTTTACCATTTTCTTTTCAAAATCGCAATACCATTTTCGACCCAATTCTTTACCTTTTCGCTTCTGCGCGAGAATTGAAAAACCACTTGTTTTTCAAAAAAATTTATTTGATTTTTTCGGGGGACCGCATTCTTTTCCCACTCACATTTGTCGGTTGACAAAAAAATGAAAAAGAAGTAAAATTAACTATGTTTATGTCTGAAAAAAGATAAATGGAAAAATACAGAGTTTTCGGATGGTGATGGATATCAAAAAAATCTTTTCGGATAAAGCCTTTTTGATCGAACTAATCGGCTTTGTAATATTGCAAGTTTTCATTGACATGTACAGGCCTTTTTTTGAAAGCCGTTATCAAGTCTTCGGCATTTCTTTGCCCGAGATAATCAATCTTTTTTATTTTGCATTTTTGACCCTTGTGTTTTTTGTCAAAGGGATAAAAAAGCCGAAAACGCTCATCCCCGTCGGGATCTACTCCTTTCTCTTCGTTTTTTATCTTGTTTTTCACTTATCCGGTGCGGCAAGATTTGATCAGAATATCCTTCAAGGCTCGGACACAAACCTTTTGAAGGAAGTTTACTTCATTTCAAGAACCTACCTGATTCCCCTTTTTATCGCTTACTATCTTCTTTGCAGTACTCTTGACCGGGTTTCTTTTCGGAAAACGGTCCTGATCCTTTCTACGGTCATAAGCACAAATATTATCATTACAAACATTTTCAAAATATCCTTTATCTGCTATGCCGCAGCGCTTGACACCAATTCATTCATTACCAGAAATATATTTCAATGGTTTTATCATCCCGATACCGAAAATCCTGCCTATATGACCTCCAAAGGATGGTTTTATATGGGAAATCAGATCGGACTTATTTTACTGATGCTTTTTGTATTCGTGATCATGTTTGCTTTGGAAAGCGGAAAAATGCGTCATTATCTCATCGCCTTTTCCAATGCCCTGGCCATGATCATGGTAGGCACAAAGGTTGCCGTCTTGGGGTGCTGTATCGTTCTGGTGCTCGGTATGATTTTCGCCCTTGTCTTCGGCATCGCCATGAAAAAATTTGCCTTTCTGCCAAAGCATATCATTACCTATTTGGTCATTTTGGCCGTTTGCTTTGCCACCCTTCCCTTCTCCCCTACACGGATGATGCAAGCCCAGCAAGAAGAAGCCTTTACGGTAACGGCAGAGCAAAAAGAAAAAAGAGAAGAACTAAAAAACCGTTATGAGAAGATTCAAGAAAAGATCGAAACTCTCCAGGGTGAAGAAAAAGAAGCTGCCAAAGAGGAAATGGCAAAATTCCAATCCGATTTTTGCGCTCTTTTAAACCACTCCCCCTCCTTTTTTGGTATTGATGCCGCATTTCTTTATTTGTTCCCTGCAGAAAACAATTTCAATTTCTGGTTTGAAACTGCCACGGGCGGCAATGAGCAGGTCAACTACCGAAAATTCAAAACGGTTCTTTTCCGCGAGGTATTGGAAAAAAACAATAACAAACAAAGGGATTTTCTTTGGGGAATCGGATACATTTCGGGCTTTCCCTATTCCGAACAGGATTTCATTTCTCAAGGCATTTGGTTCGGTACCGTCGGCACGGTTTTATTGATCGGGCCGTATTATCTCCTGTTTTTCTGGGGCGTTTTTCTGGCACTGAAAAAAATCAAGACCTGCTTTATCTATGAAAATGCATTTTTTGCATTGTTTTTCGGATTATCCACCCTTTTATCCCTTATGGCAGGCCATTTGTTTTTCGGTGTATTCTCAATTGTCATTTTCGCTTTTATTTCCGTTTATTTCTTTAAGTTTCAAACAGAAAGGTATCAAACCTGATGAAAAAAGTTCTGTTCATCATATACACCCACAGCCACGGGGGCGGTGCGGAAAAGATCCTTACCAATGTGGTCAACGGGCTTGCTGAAAAAACCGATTATGAGATCACCATTCTGGAATATGCAAATATGCATGTGAAAGAAGAGGTCGTTCACGAAAGGGTCAAGCGGTTAAAGCCCATCGTGGACATGAAAAATTCTTCCCGTACGGAACGGCTTCTGAAGTTTTTCATGGTCCATTTATGCCCCGGACTTCTCAGAAAATTTTACATCAAAGAAAAATACGATGTAGAGATCGCTTTCAACTACCAGATCCCTTCCTTTCTGTCGCGCAGTAAGAAAGATGTATACAACATCCAGTGGAATCACGGAGATCTGTACGATTTAAAAGCCCGGCCCTTCAAGCGCTTTTTACAAAACCTAAGCTTTCGCAAGGCCGATAAGATCGTTGCGATCTCCCAAAACACCAGAAATTCCATCATATCTCTTTTTCCGAAATATAAAAACAAAGTACAGGTCATTTACAACGGGACGGATGTGGATGCCATTTTAAAAAGTGCCGCCCTTCCCACCGATATTCACCTAAAGGAAAATTCTCTGGTATTTCTCGGAAGGCTGGAGGATAATAAGAACCCTCTGACCCTCATTGAATACACAGAAAAGTTAATAAGGGAAGGCATGGATCTGAATCTTTACCTTCTCGGTACCGGTGTTCAGGAACAGGAGGTTTCCTCTCGCATAAAAGATGCGGAGCTGGAAGATCGGATCCATATGCTGGGGTACATCGAAAATCCCTATCCTATTATGAAGCAAGCCTGTGCGGTTTGTATGCTTTCCAAGCGAGAAGGCTTCCCTACGGTATTCACAGAAGGAATTACCCTCGGCAAGCCCTTTATCACGACCCGTGTGGGCGGTGTGGAGGAGCTTACAAACAACGGAAAATGCGGCGTTGTGATCTCCGACTTTGAGGACTTCAGAAGTGCTGTAAAAAAAGTTGTTTTCGATCAGGAAAATAACAAAAAAATGGGCCTTTGCTGTCAAAAGCACATTCAATCTTTTTCCTATAACAGACAGATCGAACAAACCATAGATTTGATCGAACAAAAGGTATGATCCCTCACCGATAAAAATTTTTCTTTTTGAGGAAAATATGAAAACGAAGAATTTTTCAAGTCTGATAAAAAGCAACTTGCTTTTCATCGTACTTATTTTACAACCGATTCTGGATATTCTTTCGTACATACAGAAAGAGATGCCCGTATCCTTTTCGGGAATCTTACGCCTGCTTTTCACCCTACTAATTCCCGTGTATGCCCTGATCTTCTCAAAAGACCGCAAAAAACTGATCATAACCTTGAGTATTTTCGCTGTCTTTTCTGCGCTTCACATTTTAAACGGCTTTCGATTGGGATATGGCGACCTCTTTTTGGATGTCAAATATATTTTGCTTGTGATGCACGCCCTTCTGCTTTTCTTTTCCTTTATGTTTCTTTATGAAAAAGAAGACATCATAAGACAGATAAAAGCGGCGCTGCCCGTCATCCTTCTCATCATTACCGCAACCTACTATCTCAGCTTTTTTTTAAAAAGCGGACTTTACACCTATGTGGGAACTACCATCGGCTGGACAGGGTGGAACAACATCCCCAATGTTTTCAGCATCGTGGTTGCATCGCTCTTCCCCTTCGCCGCATACTTTTGCATATATCACAAGAAAAAATGGGCCCTTCTGTTTTTGATCCCCATTTCATTCACCTATATTTTAAACGGCACAAAAACCGCCTATTTAACACTGATCTTCACCCTTTTGGGCTTTTTGGTCTTTGTTATTATGGAATTTTTTGTGCAGAAAAAGGATAAATTTCCCCTTTTGGTATCTGTATTTCTTGCAGTTTTAATCGTATGCTCCGTATTAGGCTACCCCTATTCTCCAAGATACAAGATCGATACCCTAAACCTTGAAAATCTGCAAAACAGCGAAGCCTTTTTATCCGGAAAGGATCCCGAGGAGTTTGTCAAGCTGTTGGATAAAAAAATGGTGGAAAAATTCGGGAAAGAAAGGGTTCTCGCCGCTTATAAAGACCGAGCGACGGCAGAAGGCGCCGCCGATGTCCGATTGAGGAAGATCATTTACGCCTCTCTTGTATGGGAAGATACCGATACACTGACAAAATTCGTTGGCTTCGAGCAAGGAGCTATGCAGATCGACGGTGAGACATACGATCTGGAAAGCGATCTGCCTGCCCTTTATTTCTACTACGGTTATATCGGTTTTGCCCTTTATATGGGCCTTGTGGCATACTTCTGGCTCAGACTCATCAAGCACCTTCTCCTTCATTTCAAAGAAAGCTTTACTCCCTTTAACATGGCGATCTTTTTGAGCTACGGGCTTTTGATGGTCTCCGCCGCCTATACGGGATATTTGTTCAGAAAACCCAGCGCCGCCATTTATTTGGCCATTGTATTTCTGCTGATTTACTGCAGAACCGAACCATTATTGAAAAAGCAAAAAGAAAAGAAGTAACATGAAAAAACGAAGTGTAACGGAAAATATCTTTTTTAACATGCTTTATCAGGTGCTTGTAACGGTTTTACCGATCCTTACAACGCCTTACATTGCAAGGACCTTAGGGCTTCATTCCAACGGCATCCACTCCTTCACGGAGAGTATCGTAACATATTTTATCGTCTTCGGTGCCATCGGAACCTCCCTTTACGGTATTCGCAAAATTGCCTATGTAAGCGATGATGAAGAAAAGCTTGCAAAAACCACAAAAGAGATCGTTTTCTTAAGAATCATCCTCACCCTTTTGACTTTAGCGGTTTACATTCCTCTTTTGTGCATCAAGGGACCTTATGCAGCCATTTATCGCATACACATTATCAATCTGGTTTCAAACGGACTTGATGTGACCTGGTTTTATCAGGGTGTTGAGGATTTTAAAAAGGTTACCCTCAGAAACCTTTTGATGAAATTCCTTTTCATTGTCTGTCTCTTCCTTTTCATCAAAGCGCCCGATGACCTGCCCCTTTATGTTCTTCTGACGGTCATCAGCAGTCTCACGGGCAACCTGGTCATGTTTTTTTATCTCCCCCACTATGTAGACCTGAAAAAAGGAAAATGCTCCCGTCTTTCACAGCATTTAAAGCCAAGCCTCCTTTTGTTCTTGCCCCAAGCAATGAATTACATCTATGTTCTCATAGACCGCTCTATGCTGGGGTGGATGATCGATACCAACAATGTAGGCCTTTACGATCAGGCACAGAGAATCGTTCGGATGATCACGGGCATTTTGCAATCCGTGGGATATGTTTTGATGGCAAGAGTAGCAAATCTCACCATCAACAACGACAAAGAAGGCATCGCGGCATACGCGCACAAATCCATCAATTTCAATCTGTTTATTGCATTTCCTGCCATGTTCGGCATTTTAGGCGTGGCCGACGACTTTATTCCCTTCTTTTTGGGAAATGAATATCTGGGTTCCGCGCCCATTCTGAAGGTGCTGAGCGTGCTGGTACTCCTCACCTCTATGAACAGCCTGATGGGCATACAGTTTTTGGTCCCCTTGGGCAAAGAAAAGGCCTACACCGTCGCAACCACAAGCGGTGCTGCGGTGAGCGTAGTATCAAACCTTATCTTGATCCCGATTTTCGGCGCATTTGGTTCCGCGATCGCCTGTATCATTGCGGAGCTGGTGGTTTTTGTCATCTCTTACCGACATCTGAAGGATATGATCCGTCTTCGTTCGGTATGGAAGGACAATTACAAAATCATTATCGGCTCTGTTTTTATGTTCGTGATCGTTCGCCTCATTTCCCTTGTGAATATAAATGTGGTTCTCAAGCTGCTTCTTGAACTGTTGGGCGGCGCGGCAACCTATTTTCTCATTGCTTTTCTTACCAAAAACGAAACCTTTTTCCTTCTCTTTGAAAAAGGAAAGGCTTTTGTAAAAAAGGTTTTCCATCAAAACAGAATTGGGGTATGAAATGAAAATCAGCTTGATCATCCCGGTTTATAATGTTGAAAATTTTCTTGACAGGTGCTTAAAATCCGTAGAGGCGCAAAGCTATCAGGATGCACAGGTCATTATTGTCAATGACGGCAGCACGGACAACTCCCTGAAGATCATTGAGGAATATGTCTCGCGCAATGAAAACTTCTCCTTTTTCACCGTGGAAAACGGCGGTCAAGGTGCCGCCAGGAACTTCGGTCTGGAAAAAGCCACGGGAGAATATGTGGTCTTTTTGGACAGCGATGATTACATTGCGCCAGATTGCCTTGAAAAGCTTCTTTTCGCCGTTGAAAAAGAAAACAGCGATATAGCTGTCTGCGCATGCTTTGATGTATCGGAAGAGGGGGAAATTCTTTCCTTGGCCGAAAACAACATTAAAAATAGGACCGTATCCTTACGGGAAGAGCCAAAGATCCTTTTCAACAGACCCTGTCCTTGGGGGAAAATTTTCCGCAGATCTCTTTTCGATTCCTTGCAATTTTCACCCGGCGTATGGTACGAGGATATACGGCTAATTCCAAAGCTGTATGCCAAAGCCGAAAAAATAACCTATATAGACGATCCGCTCTTTTTCTATGTGCAAAGATCCGGTTCAACCATGAACAATGCAAAAGCCCTGCGAAATTTGGAGATCATAGATGCTTTTGAGGATCTGATCGCCCACTTCAAAGAAAAAGGCATCTACGACTGTTTCAAGGAAGAGATCGGTTTTTTGATGATCGATCACATTGCCGTTGCGGCAATCACAAGAGTGGTTCTGTCCGGCGCAAAAGAAAAAAACGAAGTCCTTGAAAAAATGGAAGCGTACCTTACGCACTTTGACGGACTGTACCAAAACAAATACATTCCGTTTCTCGGCTTGAACAAACGACTCATTTTGTTTTTCAACCGAAACCGTCTTTTTATTCTTACCCGGCTTTGTATGAAGCTGAAAAGAAAATTCAAATGATTTTTTGTGGTGAAAAAATGTCTGATCCAAAAAGAATTATCATCCCCACCGGATACATGGGCTCCGGTTCCTCGGTCATCACCGATTTAATGGGTGAAATCGAGGGTGTTGACACAAGTCGCGGCACTTTTGAATATGTATTTCTCCACTGCCCGAACGGTGTTTTCGATCTGGAGGATAAGCTTCTTGTGGGAAACAATGCCGTCCGCAGTGATGAAGCCATTCATTCTTTTGAAAAAACCATGAAGCAGCTTTACGACAAAAAGTATTGGTGGGTAGGCAATTACAAAAGCATCATCGGCGAAGATTTTTGGAGGATCACCAAAGAGTACATTGATCGAATCACCGAAGTGGAAAGCGATTATTTTTGGTATTATCAGGAAAACACCGATCTGAAAATGTTTTTCAGACTCGCCTTCAATAAAATTCTGAAAATGGCGACCCTGGGGAAATTTAAACCGAAAAAGGTGCTTTCATACCAGCCGATGCGCCTCTCCTTTATTACGCCCGACCGTTTTTACTCCCTTTCCAAGGAATATCTTTACAAAACCTTACACTTGGCAGGATACGGCGAAAAAAGCATTCTTTTCGATCAGCTTCTTTTGCCCTTTAATCTATTCCGTTTTGAACAGTATTTTGACGAGGAAGCGTATGTTTTCGTAATTGAACGAGATCCTCGTGATGTATTTATCAGCAACAAATATTTCTGGAACAAAACAAACGATGTAGTCCCCTATCCTACTGATGTAAATGCGTACTCCAAATACTATAAGGGACTGAGAGAAATGGAAAAAGAAGCAAAATCCGACCGAATTTGCAGGATCAAATTTGAAGATCTGATCTACCGCTATGACCAAACCGTGGATATGATCTTTGAAAAGCTGGGATGGGATCGGAAATTACACACGGGAAGAAAAACGAAATTCATTCCCGAGCGCTCCATTTATAACACACAGTTATATCGAAAGGATCCCAAATTCAAAGAGGAAGCGGATATCATTGCAGAAAATTTAAGTGAATTTCTGTATGACTTCCCCTACGAGATCGAGCACGAAAAGAACGAAGTTTTTTAAGATTTGAAAGAGGATATTATGATCAATTACTTTCAGAAGCTGTACACCGGCACAAAAGATGAATTTTTGAAAAAAGTAAAAGAAGCCCTGGAAAAGGAAGAAAGAAAATTCATCGTCACCGCGAATCCCGAAGCCTTTATGCTGGGAGAAAAAAATCCCGATATCGATCAGCTTCTTTGCGATGAAAACACCACCATCGTTGCAGATGGGATCGGCATTGTAAAGGGCGCAGGTATGGTAGGGGTAAATGTTGCACAGAGGATCCCCGGTGTTGATATTGCCGAACAGCTTTTCCGCTTTGGAAACGAATTGAAAAAAAGCATCTACCTTTTGGGTGCAAAAAAGGAAGTCATTCAAGCCCTTGTAAAGCGCTTGAACAAGGATTTCCCCGATTTGAATATTCTCGGCGCCGTTGACGGTTATGTAAAGGATAAAGACGCTGTTTTCCAAGAGATCATTGCAGCAAAACCCGACATTGTTTTGGTGGCCCTTGGAATGCCTGCGCAGGAACGGCTGATCTACAAGCATCTTTCCTCCTTTGAAAAAGGCATTTTCGTTGGAGTGGGCGGCAGCTTTGATGTGCTGAGCGGTACCAAGGAAAGAGCACCTGCTTTTTTCATCAACCACAACATTGAATGGCTATACCGAATCGTAAAAGAGCCGAAACGCTTCAAGCGATTCTACGACAATAATGTTAAATTCATATTCCGATTGAGAAAAATGAAATAACAGCGAGGACAACTGTTTTGAAAAAAATCAAAGTAATGAGTATTTTCGGCACCCGTCCGGAAGCAATTAAAATGGCTCCTCTGGTAAAAGAGCTGGAGAAGCGAGATGAGATCGAGAGCATTGTTTGCGTTACCGCACAGCACCGTGAAATGCTGGACCAGGTTTTGGAAACCTTTCATATCACACCTGACTACGATCTTGACATTATGAAACAGGGACAGACCTTGTGCGATATTACCACCCGAGCCCTTTCCGGTGTTGACAAAGTCATCAAAGAAGCAAAGCCGGACATCGTTCTGGTTCACGGGGATACCACTACCACCTTTGCAGGAGGTCTTGCGGCCTTTTATAATCAAGTAGCCATCGGCCATGTAGAGGCAGGTCTTCGTACATACGACAAATACTCTCCCTATCCGGAAGAGATGAATCGACAAATGGTGGACTGCTTCACCGATATGTTTTTTGCTCCCACAGAGCTGAGCCGCGAAAACCTTCTGAACGAAAACATTGACGAAAAAAAGATCTATGTAACGGGAAATACGGTCATCGACGCCATGGATACCACCGTAGAAGAGGATTATACCCATCCCGAGCTTAACTGGCTCGAAGGGGATAAAATGATTCTTCTCACCGCGCATCGCCGCGAAAATCTCGGTGAACCCATGAAGAATATTTTCCGCGCAATACGCAGAGTTCTGGATGAAGTGCCCGGCTACAAGGTCATTTACCCCATTCACAAAAATCCTGTTGTCCGTGCCGCGGCAGATGAGATCTTTGCAGGAGATCACCGTGTAAAGCTGATCGAGCCTCTGGAGGTGTTTGATTTTCATAACTTCCAGAACAAAGCCCATATCATTCTCAGCGACAGCGGCGGAATCCAAGAGGAAGCTCCTTCCTTGGGGAAACCTGTACTGGTCCTTCGCAATACCACCGAGCGCCCTGAAGGAATTGAAGCAGGCACACTGAAACTGGTGGGAACAGACAGCGATGTGATCTACAAGGAAACACTGCGCCTTTTGACCGACAAGGAAGAATATGACCGTATGAGCAAAGCCTCCAACCCCTACGGTGACGGACATGCAAGTCAGCGCATTGCAGACGCGATCATCGAGAAATTCAAACATATTTTGTGATAAAAAATGAAAAAAGAAATCTATATCACCGCTTTGCACCTGTCCCACGGCGGCGTGGAAATGGCAATTTCCCTGATGAGTTCGGCATTTGTAAAAAAAGGGTACAGGGTTACCATTCTTTCTCTGTATGACCTTGGTGCACCGGCTTACAAAATTTCGCCCGAGGTAAAAATCGAATACTTAACCAGGGTAAAACCGAACAGAGAAGCGTTTGCCGCAGCCGTTAAGAGCAAAAACCCTTTCAGGATTTTAAAAGAAGGGCTTTATGCCGTGCGCGTTTTAAGGCTGAAAAAAACGGCACTTGTAAACAGGATCAAGAAGATTCAAGAAGGCATTATCATTTCCACAAGGAACGAACATTCCCTCCTCCTTTCCCGATACGGAAAAAAGAATGTATTAAAAATTGCCCAGCTTCACCACGATCACCTGTTTGAAAAAAAACTTCTTGCAGATATTCAAAACCGATACCAAAACATTGATTACTTCACCCTTTTGACCGATCAGCTGACCGAGGAGATCAAGGATCTGTTAAAGGGGAAAAATCAAAAAACTCGCTGTGTTACCCTTGAAAACTTTCTCGAAGAGCAAAACTTTTCCGTAGATCTTGAGAGCAAGGAAAAAAAGGTTCTTGCAGTGGGAAGGCTTCACCCTGTTAAAGGTTTTGACAGACTTTTGGAAATTTGGAAGGATCTTTCCGCGCGCCACCCCGACTGGGAGCTGATCCTCGTTGGCGATGGAGAGGAAGAAAAGGCCTTGAAAGCCCTTTCCGAAAAAATCGGCCTCAAAGCTTCCGTTACCTTTACCGGGGCTCTGGATCATGATGCTGTTTTGGATCTGATGAAAAGATCCTCCATTTATGCAATGACCTCCCTCTCGGAAGGCTTCCCCTTTGTTCTGATCGAAGCAATGTCCTGCGGACTTCCTGCCGTAGCTTACGATGTAAGAGTAGGCCCCCGTGCGATCATTCAAGACGGCCTTTGCGGCTTTCTTGCGGAAGACGGTAACAAAGCTGCTTTTTCGGACGCAATGGAAACTTTGATGGAAAACACCTCTCAAAGACTTTCCTTTTCGCAAAATGCATTGGAACATGCAAAAAATTTCACCGAAGAAAAGATCGTTCAGAAGTGGCTCGCTCTTTTTGAATCCGAGATCTAAAACAAACACCGATTATATTTTAATCGGTGTTTTTTCTTTTTGAAAAATCCCCTGTTAAAAAATTGACAAATAGGAAAAGGAATGCTATAATCCAAAAAGAGGATGTTCATTATTTAGCGAAAAGCTTCTTCTTTTGAACAAAAAAGCAGACGATTAAAGGCGGAAAAATTATGAAAGAAAAAGATCAGCAGACTCTGAAAAAGCAATTAAGCCCTTCCAGTGTTTGGGCCCTTGCCTTCGGCTGTATCATCGGTTGGGGTTCCTTTATCAATCCCGGCAAAAAGTTTTTGCTCAACTCCGGTGTCGCCGGAACCGCAATTGCTATGCTTCTGGGTGCACTGGTCATGATCGTTATTGCGTTCAGCTATGCATACATGATCCCAAAATACCCTAAAGCAGGCGGTGAATTTACCTTTACCAAAGCATGCTTCGGTAAAAGATGGGCCTATGTGTGCGGTTGGTTTTTGGTTGCCGCTTACCTGACCAATGTACCGATGAACTCTACTGCCATCGGTTTGATCGTAGACGGTCTCGACGGTACGGCAGACATTTTGAAATTCGGCTTTTCATACTCCATTGCCGGGTTTGAAGTATATTTCGGTGAAATGATCTTTGCCATGGCGATCCTTGTTATTTTTGCAGTTTTAAACCTGTTCGGGGTAAAAAAAGCAGGCTTTGTGCAGACGGTTCTGGCTGTTTTACTTGTTGGCTCCGTTCTCATTTTGACCGTCGCCGCCCTTTTATCCTCCAAAACCAATTTTGAAAACCTGGCTCCCATTTGGGGTTTTGATAAAAAAGCCGCCTTGGCTGCAGCTGCAAACGGAAGCTATACCGATATCGAGCCTTTTGCGAAAAGTGATTTTTCCGGCATCATATCAGCGATCCTTGCAACCTTCGCCATCGCTCCTTGGGCTTATGTGGGCTTTGATACCATCCCCCAAGCGGCGGAAGAATTTAAATTTTCTTATAAAAAAGTATCCCTTATTATGATCGTCGCCATTTTATTCGGCTGTTTTGTGTACACCGCAAACAACACCATCGCCGCAGCCGCTCTTTCCAATTGGCCCGATCTGATCGTTCATTCCGAATCTACTCCCTGGCTTCTTTTATCCGCAGCGGAGCATTTGTTGGGCCTGCCCGGTAAAATTCTGATCGGCATTGCCGTTTCTTGTGCGGTTCTGTCCGGAATTATGGGATTTTATCTTGCTTCCTCCCGATTGATGTATTCCATGAGCCGCGACGGTTATTTGCCTGCTTTTTTTGGCAAGCTGGATGAAAAATACGGTATTCCGAGAAATGCGATGCTGTTCTGTCTTCTGATTTCCCTTTCCGGCCCCATTCTCGGCAGAGAAGCCCTGGGCTGGTTTGTGGATATGTCCGCCATCGGTGCTTCCATCGGTTTTGGCTTCACCTGTCTTTCCACCTTGGTAACGATGAAGCGGGACGGTGACGGAAATCTCTTTAAAAAGATCGCCGCACTTCTTGGCTCTGTTTTCTCAATTCTTTTTATGATTCTTCAATTGATTCCGATCCCCGGACTTTCCGGCGTTCATTTCGGAAAAGAATCCTACACAATGCTTTTGATCTGGATTGTGATCGGCTTTGTTTTCTACCTGTTTAAGAGAAAAAGAATCGAAAATAAATCCCTTTGATTTTGGAAAGGTATGGGAATTTATGCAGAAGAAAGATTTTGATGTGCTTGTTCTCTTGGAGCAAGCAAAGGAAAATGTAACCCAGCGAAAAATTGCAGCTGCCCTGAATATTTCGGTCGGCGCAGCCAACAAGATCGTAAAAAGGCTTTCCGAAAGCGGCTTTTTGAGAAACGGTGCCATCACCACTTCCGGCCTTGAGGCTCTCGAGCCTTACCGTGTAAAGCGCGCGATTTTTCTCGCCGCAGGATTCGGCTCCCGAATGGTTCCTCTCACCTTCAATACCCCGAAGCCCTTGGTCAGAGTCCACGGCACCAGAATGATCGACACGCTTCTGGACGCTGTGATCGCCGCAGGTATCCCCGAGATCATCGTTGTCAGAGGATATTTGGGGGAACAATTCGACCAGCTCCTTTATAAATATCCCATGATCAAATTCATGGAAAACCCGATGTATAACGAAGCAAACAATATCTCCTCAGCAATGGTGGTTCGCTATCTCTTCCAAAACGCATATGTCCTGGAAGCAGATCTGGTTCTGAGCAACCCCTCCCTGATCCGCAAATACGAATATTCCTCCAATTTTTTGGGTATCCCTGTGGAGAGAACCGATGACTGGTGTCTGTACACCGATAAAAACGGCTATGTGATACAGCAGTGCGTAGGCGGACAAAACTGTCATCAAATGATCGGTATTTCCTTTTGGAATGCCGAAGCCGGAGCAAAGCTTGCAAATGATCTGGAAGAGGTCTACCGCAGTCCCGGCGGAAAAGAGCGCTACTGGGATCAGGTTCCCCTGTTGTACAAGAAGGAGAACTATCAAGTATCGGTTCGCGAGTGCAAAACGGAAGACATCGTGGAAATCGATTCTTACAGTGAACTGAAGCAGATCGACAGTTTGTATGCAGACTGATTGAAAGCACCCACAAAACACAATGTTTTGTGGGTGCTTTTTTATAATGCTTTGATCCGTTTTTCAGCTTCTCACGATGTTTTTTTCAAAAAAACGCCTCCCCCGAAATCCCCAATAAAAACCAAATTTAATGCTCGACAAAATAACAAATATATTGACTTTTCCTATGCTACATGGTAGAATAAATTGCGTCTATCTATTTTCAATTGATGGCGTATCTTTAATAAAAAAAATAGCTCAAACATTAAAAAAACAAGAAGGGAATTTTTTATGAAAGTTGTTATTCTTGCAGGCGGATTTGGAACCAGAATTTCCGAAGAAAGTCAGTTCAAACCCAAGCCAATGCTTGAGATCGGAGGCAAACCGATTCTTTGGCACATTATGAAGGAGTATGCCCATTACGGCTTCACGGAATTTGTCATCTGTGCCGGCTACAAGCAGCATGTTATCAAAGAATGGTTCGCGGATTATTTTCTTCATAACAGCGATATTACCTTTGATTTTACCAAGGGTAAGAATGATATGATCATCCACAATCAGCACTGTGAGCCTTGGAAGGTTACCGTTGTTGATACCGGTCTGAACACCATGACCGGCGGAAGAATCAGAAGAATCAAACAGTATATCGGCGACGAGCCCTTTATGATGACATACGGCGACGGTGTTTGCGATGTTAACATCAAGGACCTGGTTGAATTTCATAAATCTCACGGAAAGACCGCTACCCTGACCGCAGTTACCATTGACCAGGAAAAAGGCGTTCTGGACATTGACAAGGACTTTTCCGTCAAAGCCTTCCGTGAAAAGAACAAAGACGACTCTGCACCCATCAATGCAGGCTATATGGTTTTAGAGCCCAAAATCTTCGATTATATCGAAGGCGATAAGACCGTCTTTGAACGCGGTCCTTTGGAAAGCCTTGCCAAGGAAGGCGAACTGATGAGTTATATGCACAAGGGCTTCTGGCAGTGCATGGATACCAAGAGAGAAAAAGAGATTCTCGAAGAGCTTTTGGCAAACAACGAAGCTCCTTGGAAAAAATGGAAAGACTAATAGGTGAATAAATATGGATTTATCTTTTTATAACGGGAAAAAGGTTTTTGTAACGGGTCACACCGGCTTCAAAGGCTCCTGGCTCTGCCGCGTTTTGATCGGCGCAGGCGCCATTGTTACAGGATACAGCCTCGAGCCCCCCACAAATCCCTCTCTTTTCGCCATTGCCGAGCTGGAAGACAAAATGACCAGTGTCATTGGAGATATCCGAGATCTTGATGCGCTCAAAGCCGCATTTGACAAAGCTCAGCCCGAAATCGTTTTGCATCTTGCAGCACAGCCCATCGTGCGCGACAGCTACAAGGATCCTCGGTACACTTACGAGACCAATGTAATGGGTACCGTTAACATTTTGGAGTGTGTTCGCCAAAGCGACTGCGTAAAGAGCGTATTGAATGTAACCACGGACAAGGTTTACCACAACAACGAGTGGTGCTGGGGATACCGTGAAGACGAGCCTCTCGACGGATTTGATCCTTATTCCAACTCCAAGAGCTGTTCGGAACTGGTTACTCACAGCTATATCAACAGCTTCTTTGAAGG
>JAZUOK010000249.1:0-4156 GCA_045604665.1 Eubacteriales bacterium
CAAGGCATCGGGAGTATGGGCAAAATCAATAAAGACGGAATAAGGCGTCTTTGTGTTTACCCGTTCAATTCTGCCTTTCACGCCTTCCATCTCTGAAAGTGCTTTCAGAATCGGCTCCCAGGAGATCCCGGCTTCTCTTGCAGTAGCAATGGCGGCAAGAGAATTATAAACCGTAAAATCACCGGGGATAGGAATAAAGATCTTCTTCTCTTCCCCTTTTGCTGACAGGAGATACTCGATCCCTCTGTCGCTGTGAGAAAGGATTTTCACAACCCGATAATCTCCATTTTGTTTTTCGGAATAGGTTGTAACCGTAGAAGAGATTCCACTGGTGAACTTTTGGAAAATGGGATCATCCAAGTTGAAAATGCCTTTTTCTGCCACAGAAAAGAGCTTTTTTTTGGCTTCCATATATTCATCCATACTTTTGTGGAAGTCGATATGATCCTGTGTGAAATTGGTAAAAACACCAAAATGAAACGGAACGCCGGTAAGCTTTTTCAAAGCCAGCGCGTGGCTGGAAGCCTCCATAATGACGGTATCCACTCCCTTATCGCGCATTGCAGAAAAGAGTTTAAATAAAAGCTCGGGATCGGGAGTTGTCAAAAGAGCGTCTTTTTTGTCTACTTGGTATTCTTCGTCGCAAACAAGATACTTTGTGGTACCGATCAGACCTGTTTTACAGCCTGCCTGATCAAAAATCCCTTTCATCATAAAAGATGTGGTGGTTTTTCCGTTGGTACCGGTGATCCCGATAATGCGCTGAAAGCTTTTTTCGGGATGCTTGTAAAAATTTGAAAGAAGGATGGGAAGTGCCTCGCGGGTATCCTCCACCAATACATAAGGACAGTCGCCCATCGGCTCTTCTTGGCAGATGGCAACCACAGCGCCCTTTTCAAAGGCCGAGGGGATCCATTCTCTGCCGTCCACCTTCAATCCCTTTAAGCAAACAAAGGCGGCGCCTTTTTCAATTTTTCTGCTATCGGAGGAAACCATGGTCACTTCGGTTTCCATATCTGCACAACACCGGTTGATTTGAATGCCGCTAAGAATTTCCCTAAGCTTCATTTTTTCCTCCATGATTTTTAGTCGGTTACACCGGAATAGTGACGGAAGTCAACCACGACCACAGTACCCGGAAGAACCGTAGTTCCCGGTTCAATGCTTTGCTTCATTGCGGTAGCACCCGTGGCACTTTCTAAAGTACCGGTGTCAATTTGAATATTCAGCTGTGCCTTCAAAAGCACTCGATTTGCTTCTGCTGCACTGAGACCTACCACATTCGGCACAGTTGCCGTAGGCTGGTTTAGACCTTCTTCCGTATAGAGAATTACTTTACCGCCGTCTACCAAAACAGAGCCAGGAGCAGGTGACTGACTGATAACAGTACTGCCGTTGCCTTTCACCTCAACACCAAGTCCCATGGACTGGATCGCAGTGGTAGCGGTAGTAAGACGCTTGCCGCTGTAATCGGAAAGCGTATTTCCGAGAGATTTCAGTTCTTCTTCTGTGTACTCAGGCTCTACACCCAGATAAGGGAGAACCTCTGCAAGGATCTTTGCGGTATAAGGAGCCGAAGAAAGAGAGCCGTAATAGGTTCCCACCGGTTCGTCTACAATGACAACCGCTGCAACCTCTGGCTGATCGGCAGGTGCGAACGCCACACAGGAAGCCACATAGAATTTTTCTTCGCCTTGGCTTTTTTCCGTTTTTGTGGAAGTACCTGTTTTCGCCGCAATTTTATATCCCGGCACTCTTGCATTTTTGTTGCCGCCGCCTTCTACACTTCGGTAAAGATAATGCCAAAGCACCTGGCAATTATCAGAAGATACTACCTGTCGCTTTACTTCTGTGCCGTAGTTTTCTACGATATTGCCTTCTTCGTCAAGACTTGCCTTTAAAACATGGGGGGTTACAAGATAACCGCCGTTTGCTACTGCGCAAATGGCGCGAAGGTGGGAAATAGGCGTAACCTTAAAGTTCTGTCCGAAGGAGGCGCAAGCCGCATCCACACTTGAATATGTATCCAAATTAAAGAACAGGTTCTTTGTTTCACCGTAAATATCCACTTCGGTGGTTTCGTTGTAACCAAAGGCTTTATAGTACTTATAGAAAAGATCTTTTCCAAGTCTCTGGCTCATTACAACAAAGAAGGGGTTACAAGAATAACCGAGTGCGCCTTCAAAATTCAGATTTCCGTGCCCTGCTCTCTTATGGCAGTGGATCGGCTTGGAAAGTCCGGGAATGAAAATGTGCCCGACACAACGGAAGTTTTCCGTAGCGGTAACAAGGCTTTCCTCCATTACCATTGCGGAGGTAATGATCTTGAAGGTAGAACCGGGCTCATAAAGCTCCGTTACATTCTTGTTTTTCCAAAGTTCATTGAGAAGTTCAACTCTGTAAGCTTTTTTCTCCTCTTCCGTGCCTTCAAAGGCATCCGCCAAGGCCTGGGAAATGGCATCCAGTGTATAAGGATCATTTAAGTCAAAATCGGGCTTCGTTCCCATTGCAAGGATCTCACCTGTTTTTACATCCATAATGATGCCGCAAACTCGGTTTCTGGCCTGTGTATCTTCCAAGGCTTCCTGGAGGTATTTCTCCAAAATGCTTTGACAGGTCCAGTCAATGGTGAGCATTACATCCGTACCGTCAACTGCATCGATATAGCTTTCGTACTTTGTGCTCATATCGTTGCCGAGACCGTCTTTTGCAGAGATGATCTTACCGTCTTCACCGGAAAGGAGTGTATTATAGTATGCTTCCACGCCGGAAAGTCCGTAACCGTCGGTACCGGTAAAACCGATTACATGGCTCGCAAGAGAGCCGTAGGGGTAATAGCGTTTTGTTTCCTCTGCAAAGTGAATAAAGGGTGTATAGCGCTTATCCGCGACCATCTCTTTGATTTCTTTGGTTACCTCAAGCTCAACCTGCTTTTTGATGGTTTCGTCGGCTCTTTTGGTTTTGGCAGCCTTTTCAAGAACCATCTCCTTGGTAACGCCGAGTCTTTCGGAAAGCTCATTTGCAATATCCTGCTTCAGTGTGATACCGGTATTTTCAAACTTGGAAAGAAGCTTTGTTCTCTCCTCCTTCTGATCTTCCGGGTCGCTTATTTTTTCCACAACGGATTCCACATAAGCGGCAACAGTCAGATCGGGAATGGTATTGGGAGAAATGAAAACCCGTTCCACAGGGGTACTGATGGCAAGCACCTTCATATTACGGTCATAGATGGTGCCGCGCTTTGCTTCAATAACCGTTTCCTTGGTATACTGATTGATGGTATCGGATTGATAACGGTCAAAATTCATGACCTGAAGATAAAAAAGACGCACACAAAGAAGAAGAGCACATACAATAAAGCCGATAAGAACCCAGTTGCAACTTTTATTCAGTTTTAATCTTCCGGTTTGCAAATTCTCCAGCATTTTTCTCTCCTTTGAGATACGATTCTATCAGATCAAACGGTCCTAAATTGTCAAACTGAGTAAAGGGAAACCTTTACTCAGCGCAACGACAAATACTCTTTTTTTATTCTTATTCAATCTTATTTTCTCTTATTCCTCGTTCTTGCCGAGAAATGTTTTCACACCTGAAATCAGTTGATCGAAAAAGCCCTCTTCCTCTTGCTTTTTTTCACTTTCTTCCCATACATCCTCCTTGGGAGATACGGAAATATATTTTTTTGCAAGAGAGGAAGCAACGACCATGCCGTACTCCTCGGTAGCGATTCTTTCGATTTCGCCAAGGTCATACTTGCTTTCCAGCTGAACCTCAAGCTGGGTAGCTTCTTCTTTCAGTTCTACAATACGGGATTCCATCACATCAATGGAATGGGAATATTCTTCAACACGAACATCAAGAGAAACCACATACATAAAGACGCTCGCCAGGACGATCAGATAAAAGATAAAAGCAAAGGGGATCTTTGCGATCATGCTCGCTTTACGAGTAACGACCTTTACGCCGCGGTCCTCTTCCGCTGCTACGGGAAACAGCTCCTCTTCCCCTTTCGCGGGATGCTCAACAAGATTTTTATTCAATTGCTTTAGATTGCGTGAAATTCTTTTTTTGGGATCCACGACATCGGGATGGGCTTCGCGGGGACGGATTTTGGAGGTGTAGCCTTCGGATGCATGCTTTGTTTTTTCTTGTTTTT
>JAZUOK010000250.1:0-18059 GCA_045604665.1 Eubacteriales bacterium
CTGTCACGCTAGAGGTCAGGGGTTCGAGCCCCCTTCAGGTCGCCAAAGTCCCTTCCGCAAGGATGGGACTTTATTTTTTGGAGGTTTTATGAAAATCATTGCTCATATCCGAAGCGATTTTCCATCAAAATTTGCCATTCCCCGACAAAGCGGTATTTTGTATGATCTGGAAAGCGCGATCGTTTTTGAAAAGGAATTTTCTAACCCGGATTATATTCGGGGGATCGAGGAGTTTTCTCATCTTTGGCTGCTCTGGTGCTTTTCGGAAAATGCCGAAAAAGGTTCTTCTCCTACTGTTCGCCCTCCAAGGCTTGGAGGGAACAAGCGCGTGGGCGTTTTCGCAACCAGATCTCCGTTTCGGCCCAATCCCATCGGTCTTTCCTCTGTAGAGCTTGTCCGCGTGGAAAAAACAAAAAACGGCCCCGTTCTCATTGTGAAAGGAGCCGATTTGATGGATGGAACACCTATTTACGATATTAAGCCTTATCTTGCCTTTACCGATTCTCATCCCGAGGCAAAGGGGGGCTTTGCTGATGAGCACCTTTCTGATGGCTTATCTGTCAATTGCCCCAAAGAACTTCTTTTCAAGGTACCCGAAGAAAAACAAAAAGCGCTTCTTGAGATTTTGCGCCAAGATCCAAGGCCCTCGTATCAAAACGAAGAAGAGCGGATCTACGGCTTTTCTTTCGCAGGCTTTGAAATTCGGTTTCGCGTTTCCAAGGGCGAATGCCTTGTGGTTTCCATCGAAAAAATATAAAAAATCCCACCAAACGGAGACACTTCGCAAAGAAGTTGTCTCCGTTTTTCAATATAAATAGAAATGACACTTTCCGAAACTGAAAGTGTCATAGTGGGTTACATACTTTGAGATAGATAAATACTAGCCGAAAATAAAGATGATCTTTCTCGGCAGGTAAAGTGATATTGCAAACCAAAAGTTTGCAGTGATATTTTTGCTAAAAGGCAAAAGTGATATTGAAACCTTGCGGTTTCAGTGATATTATATTCGCCCTTAACTGTCCGAAGGACAATATCACGATGCGAAGCATCATATAACTGCGAAGCAATATCACTCGCCGCAAGGCGAATATAACTGTGGCACCTTCCTTACGGAGGGTGCCACAACGGTGGGATTTTTGTTTTACAGGATCTCTTTTAACTTGGGAGCAAGATCGCATTTTTCCCAAGGAGCATTCAATTCCTCTCTTCCCATATGACCGTAGGAAGCAAAAGGCTTGTAGATGGGCCTTCTAAGATCAAGTGTTCTGATGATGCCTTGAGGCGTCAGATCAACATTTGCCTTCAATACCTCGGCAATCTTTTCGTCGGATACCTTTCCGGTGCCGAAGGTGTCAACCAAAACGGAGGTGGGCTGAGCTACGCCGATGGCATAAGAGATCTGCACTTCACACTTCTTTGCAAGGCCTGCAGCTACTACATTCTTTGCAAGATAGCGTGCCGCATAGGATGCGCTGCGGTCAACCTTTGTGGGGTCTTTTCCGGAGAAGGCACCGCCACCGTGACGGGAGTAACCGCCGTAGGTGTCCACAATGATCTTTCTGCCGGTCAGTCCGCTGTCACCCTGAGGTCCTCCTACTACAAAGCGACCGGTGGGATTTACATGGATCTTGGTATTTTTATCCATCATTTCTTTATCGATGGTGGTAGAGATCACATGCTTGATAATGTCTTTTCGAATGGTTTCCTGATCTACATCAGCACCGTGCTGAGAAGAAACCACGATGGTGTCGATCCTCTTGGGAATACCGTCTTCGTATTCTACGGTTACCTGTGTCTTTCCATCGGGACGGAGATAGGGGAGAAGACCGCTCTTTCTCGCACCCGTCAATGCTTTGGCAAGGGCGTGGGAAAGGGAAATGGGAAGAGGCATCAGTTCTTTTGTTTCGTCACAAGCAAAGCCGAACATCATACCTTGGTCGCCGGCGCCTTCCGCATCTACACCCATTGCAATATCGGGAGACTGCTGATGGATGGAGCTGATGACAGCGCAGGTATCGCAGTCAAAGCCGAATTTCGCTCGGTCATAACCGATCTCGCGAACGGTTTCTCTGACCAGGTCCTGCACCTCAATTTTTGCAGTGGTGGTAATTTCACCCATTACAAGAACAAGTCCTGTGGTTACTGCGGTCTCGCAGGCAACTCTTGCCATAGGGTCTTTTTCAAGGATCGCGTCCAAAACGGCATCGGAGATCTGGTCACAGATCTTATCGGGATGTCCTTCGGTAACGGATTCTGAAGTGAAAAATTGTTTCATAACATCTTCCTTATCTAAAAACTTTTACATCGATATTATAATCAAAACAAAGGGTAAAATCAATAGTTTTGTAGGAAAAAGTCGATTGTGGGGAAAGCTTTATGTTTTTATATTTGAATGTGTGTATTCCCACGATTGAGACAACTGTTTTTCAATTGTGAAAAATGACGGAAAATGCAAGTGAAAACTTGACTATATCAGTGTTTTGTGGTAAACTGATATGTGGTAAAAGGTGGGTTTTATACTCATTTTACAAAGGAGAAGGCTTTGGGAAAAATCATTGTAGTTACAAGTTTAAAAGGCGGTGTCGGTAAAACCGTTCTTTCCTCGAGTCTCGCCTACGAATCGGCGGGGCGCGGCGAAAGAGTGCTCGGTGTCGATATGGACCTTGGTACCGGCGGCCTGGATATCGCTCTCGGACGGGAGGACAGCGTGATCCCTACATTTTTGGATCTGCTTTCCGGTCAGATTCAGCCGGATCAGGCACTGTTTCCCGGGGATGACGGTGTGTATTTTTTGTCTGCCCCTGTGTTTTTTAATGAAAGCTCTTTGGATGAGGTTTCTCAAGAGACCTTTGATAACCTTCTTCGTTATTTGAAGGATGTTTTTGATTTGATCATTTTCGATATGCCTGCAGGTGGCGGTGCTGCTTTTCGCTTTTTTGAAGAATCGGGCCTTGTAGATCAGATTCTTTTGGTTACCACCGGGGCTCCCACCTCGGTTCGTGCGGCAGAGCGCTGTGCAATGCGGCTTCGTCAGCCGGAAAAGGCAAGGCTTGTTTTAAATTCCTTCCGTACGAAAAAGCCCGGAGATAATCCCTTCGGTGTGGTAGAGGTGATCCACCGTACCAGTGTTCCGATCATCGGTGTGGTTCCGTTCGATAACGGTGCGGAAAAAGCACTTGCCCACGGAACTCCCTTGACTGCTTTGAAGAAAAGTCGCGCAGGGAAGGCAATCGGAAATATTCTTTATCGTATTCACGGAGAAAGAATCCCTCTTCTGCAAAGCGTGATCCGCAAAAAGAAGAGAAGTCGTTTTTACTAATTCTTAAATGGAGGTTTGTTATGAAGATTGCTTTGATTGCCCAGAATGATAAAAAAGAACTCATCACGCAGCTTTGTATTGCTTACTGCGGCATTTTGGCAAAGCACACCCTTTGTTCTACCGCTACCACCGGTCGAGTCATTGCAGATGCCACAGGGCTCGATATTGAGTTTGTTCTTCCGGGCATTACGGGCGGCACGGAACAAATCGCCTCTCGCATCGCTTACGGAGAGATCGACTTGCTTTTGTATTTCCGTGACTCGGGAGATGAATTTGATACAGAAGACGCAAAAATCATCCAGCTTTGCGACACCTATAATGTTCCTCTGGCAACCAACCTTGCCACGGCAGAGGTTTTGATCCTTGCATTGGATCGCGGAGATCTGGATTGGAGAAATAATTTACACTGATAATTTTTGATAGAAAAGAGAAAGAACATGCAAAGAACAGATTATCTTGCCTCTTTTGGGGCAAATGACATCGGAAAAAAAGTAAAGGTCTGCGGCTGGGTCCAAAAGCAAAGAGACTTAGGCTCCCTCATCTTTATCGATTTAAGAGACCGCAGCGGTATTTTACAGCTCGCATTTGACGAGAATAGTGCAAAGGAACTGTTTGATCTTGCCTTCGGTGTAAGAAGCGAGTATGTCCTTTGTGCAGAAGGTGTGATCCGTGCGCGCGGTGAAGGTGCTGTAAACCCCAATATCCCCACCGGCAGCATTGAGCTTTATGTGGAAAAAATGGAGGTTTTGTCCGAGGCGGCAACGCCCCCCTTTGAAGTGCTCAATTCGATGGATGTAAGAGAAGATATCCGTTTAAAATACCGCTATCTCAATCTTCGCCATCCCCAGCTTCAGAACAACATCCGTTTCCGTCATCAGCTTGCAAAAAGCGCAAGAGACTATTTTGATACGGAAGGCTTTCTTGAAATTGAAACGCCTATCCTCATTAAATCCACTCCCGAAGGCGCAAGAGACTATCTGGTTCCCAGCCGTGTGCATCAGGGTTCCTTCTATGCACTTCCTCAGTCTCCTCAGCTCTATAAGCAGCTTTTGATGGTTTCCGGGTTTGACCGCTATATGCAGATTGCAAAGTGCTTCCGCGATGAGGACCTTCGTGCCGACCGTCAGCCTGAATTTACACAGCTTGACCTTGAAATGTCCTTTGCAGATGAAGACGATGTTATGTCTGTAAACGAAGGGTTCCTGAAAAAGGTATTTCACGAGGTGCTCGGCATTGAGCTTGAAACTCCGCTGAAAAGAATGCCTTGGAAGGAAGCAATGGAAAATTACGGCTCTGATAAGCCCGACCTTCGTTTTGATATGAAGCTTGTAGATCTTTCCGATATCTTGAAAAACTGTGAGTTTAAGGTGTTCTCCGGTGCCATTGCCGCAGGCGGTGCGGTTCGCGCCATTAATGTAAAGGGCGTAGCAGACCGTATGAGCCGCAAGGAGATCGATAAGCTGACCGACTTCGTAAAAACCTACCGTGCCAAAGGACTTGCTTGGTTGAAGGGTGGGGAAGAGAAAACCTCTTCTTATGCCAAATTCTTGACCGAAGAAGAGAGTCTTGCCATTGAGAAGGCGATGAACTTTGAAAAAGGTGATGTTGTTTTCGTGGTGGCAGACGGCAACGGTCAGGTCGTATTTGATTCTCTCGGTGCACTTCGCTGTAAGTGCGGCGAAGCATACGGCTTCTATGATAAAAATGAATTTTCCCTCCTTTGGGTTACGGATTTTCCCATGTTTGAAAAGGACGAGGAAAACGGAAGATACAAAGCAATGCATCACCCCTTTACCGCTCCCAAGGATGAAGACCTTGCACTGCTTGATACCGCGCCCGAAAAGGTACGCGCAAAAGCCTATGATATTATTATCAACGGCTGGGAAGTAGGCGGTGGCTCCGTTCGTATTCACAGAGGGGATATTCAGCAGAAAGTGTTTGATATTATCGGCCTTTCCGACGAAGAAGCTAATGAAAAATTCGGATTCCTTCTGGAAGCCTTCCGCTATGGCGTTCCGCCTCATGCAGGTCTCGCCTTCGGTTTCGACCGACTTGTCAGCCTTCTCCTCGGTCTGGATGCCATTCGTGACTGTATCGCCTTCCCGAAGGTACAGAATGCATGCGAATTGATGACAAACTGTCCTGCTCCCGTTCCTCAGGAATCTTTGGACGAATTGAAGATTGCAGTTGTAACGGAAAGAGAGTAAAGAAGGACTGTTTTCTGAAAGGAATTATCGTTTATGATAGAAATTAACCAAATTACAAAACGCTACGGTACCAAGCTTGCGGCGGACCATGTAAGCTTTACGGTAAATGCAGGTGAGATCATGGGCTTTCTCGGGCCGAACGGTGCGGGGAAATCCACAACGCTGAATATTTTGACCGGCTATCTTTCTGCTACCGAGGGCAGCGCTAAGATCGACGGAATTGATATTCTGGAAAATCCCATCGAAGCAAAAAGCAAGATCGGATTCCTCCCCGAACAGCCCCCTCTCTATCAGGACTTGACGGTAAAGGAATACCTGAATTTTGTTTTTGACCTGAAGCACTGCCGTCTTGACAGAGAAAAGCATTTAAAAGAGATCTGTGATGTTGTTAAGATTACGGATGTATGGAATCGCGCGATCCGCAATCTTTCCAAAGGTTACAGACAAAGAGTAGGAATTGCACAGGCACTGATCGGAAATCCTCCTGTTTTGATTTTTGACGAGCCTACGGTAGGCCTTGACCCGAAGCAGATCATTGAGATCCGCAATTTGATCAAGAAACTGGGAAAAGAGCATACGATCATTCTTTCCACCCATATTCTTTCCGAGGTCCAGGCAATTTGTGACCGTATCGTTGTGATCAACAAGGGCAAGATCGTGGCGGATGAAAAAACCGAAAACCTCTCTCGGGCAGTAGAGGAAAAGCATAAGATGACCTATAAGATCTGCGGTCCTCAAAATGAGGTCTTGAAGCTTATCAAATCTACCCCCGGTGTTGTCTATGCTGAAATCTTGGGTCAGAGAGAAAACGAAAGCACTGCCTACCTTGTAGAGAGTGCGGAAAATATTGATATCAGAAAGCCTTTGTTCTTTGCTCTTGCAGAGAAGAGATGGCCCGTGATCGGAATGGATGTTGTGGGAATGGATCTGGAGGATGTGTTCCTTGCGCTCATCACCGAAAAAAAGCAAACCAAGAAGGGAGGAAAATAAATGCTGGCTATTTATAAGAAAGAGATTCGTTCTTATTTTGTAAATCCCATCGGATATATTTATGTAGCACTGTTTCTTGCTGTTTCCTCACTTCTGTTCACTTATACCACGCTTTATTCCGGTACTTGTGAAACCAGTGCCTATTTTACTTTTATGCTGTATCTTTTCGTGATCCTCATTCCTCTTTTGACGATGAGAATGATCAGCGAGGAGAAAAAAACAAAAACAGAGCAGATCCTTTTAACTACACCCGTATCGCTTTTCAGTGTGGTGTTTGCAAAGTTCCTTGCGGCATTCACCTTGTTTGCAGGTACCTTGCTTATTTCTTCCTTGAATTTTGTGGTTCTCTATTTTTACGGCACTCCCAATACCGCCATTATGTTTTCAACTACCGTTGGTATTCTTTTGATCGGAGCCGCCTTTGTTGCGATCGGTATTTTCGTATCGGCATGCACGGAGAATCAGCTTGTTTCTGCTTTTGTAACCATCGTCGCTATCGCATCAACTCTTGTAATCGGAATCCTTGCAAATTATGTTCCGTTCACCCCTCTTCGCGTGGTGATGAAGTGGCTTTCTGTTTTTGATCGCTTTTATGTATTCACCTACGGTTATTTCGATTTGGTTGCGATTCTTTACTATATTTCGATTTTGGTCATCTTTATTTTCCTGACCGTTCGTGTTTTGGAAAAGCGTCGCTGGGAATAATAAAAGCTTAGGATTAAAGGAATATTTTTATGGATAAAAAACTGAAAGAACAGAAGAAAATATTTTCTTCCAGAAAATTTAAATACGGAGCTGCCGCTACTGCGTTCACTGCGCTTTTCATTGCCGCTTTGATCCTTGTCAATGCGATCTTTTCTGCGATTGATTCCAAATACAGTCTTTATTTTGACTTGACCAAAGATCAGATCTTTTCGATCAGCGAATCTACAGTAGAAATGGTAGATGCTTGTCTTTTGGATTTTGAAGAAGAACACAAGGAAAAGCCTACGATCAAAATTTCCTTCCACAGTGCAAGAGACAGAATTATGGAAGATGAAATGAAAAGCTGGGTTGTGAATCTTGCGGAAAGCTATGCTGAAAAATATGAGGAGATCACCGTTGAATTTAACGAAGATCTGAATTCCCATCCCGAAAAGTATTTGTATTATAAAGATCTTGGGTATGATATTAACAGCAATACCATTATCATTTCCAACTCCAAAGCAAAGGGAGCATTTCGTTACCTTACCTTTGATTCCTGTCTTGTGTATGATGAGGCAGGGGAGAATGTTTGGGCTTTTCAGGGTGAAATGAAGTTCAATGCAGCCCTTCTTTATATCACCTCACGCAAGAGTCCCGTTGTTACATTTACGGCAGGTCACGGAGAATCCGTTCCCGAGGCACTTGTGGAGATTTTCACCAACTGCGGCTTCACGATTGAAACAGTGGATCTGACCCGTGATGAGATCAACGAGGATTCCAAAATGCTGATCATGTGTAATCCTCAAAAGGACCTGACCTATTCCGAAAGTGATTCTGCAATTACCGAATATACTAAGATTTCCGACTATTTGAATGCATACCGTTCTATGGTGGTGATCGCATCTCCCACGATGCCCGAGCTTCCTGTTTTGGATGAGCTTTTGGTAGATTTCGGCATGGAGATCGTTCGTAACCAGGTGGTAATGGATGATATTCATTGCCATACTCAGAATAACCGTATGATCTATTCTGATTATGCAAAGAGTGAAACGGTTGCCGGTGCCTTGACCAAGTCTCTAACGGATCTTTCAAGTCCCCCCAGAACAATTTTCTTTGATTCTGCGCCGATTCGAATCATAGATGAAGGTGACGGCGAAATTACGATCGTTGAGCCTGTTCTTACAAGCTCTGATAACTCTTATATAGAGGTTGTTACCGAAGAGGGTACCAAAAAGGAAAAAGGCCCCTTCAATTTGATGGCGATTTCCACTCGCTTTACGTATGTGGATAATGTGAAGACCTACGGACATCTTTTGGTGGTCGGCAGTCAGAACTTTACCGAAACGAATGCCTTCCGCGAGCAGTTCGGCAATACGGATATTGTTCACAATATGATCCGTCTTCTTTCGGATGAGGATATTGCCATGGAGACCCATTACAAGGTGCTTGAGGACTATACGATCGATATGGAAAGCGGTGCTGTTTATGTTTACGGCATCGTAGCCGCGGTAGTTATTCCTTTGGCGATCTTTGCTTTGGGTGCGGTGGTATATATCAAGAGAAAGCATATGTAACGAGGAAACTATGAAAGAAAAAAACAATCAGGAAAAGAAATTTTCCTTGGTAAAAATGTGGCAAGATAAAAGGCTTCGTGCGATCCTTGTTTCTTCTCTGATCATTCTTGTTTGTGCATTGATCTACATTGTTCTTCTTTTTACCGTGATGAAAGGGGAAGAAAAGGAAGTTTTGCCCACAGAAGGAAACCACGGAGAACAAATGGTCAACGGGCGTCCTTTTGTAATTGATCCTGTGGAATCTGACCGTATTTTAAGCATTGATGTAGAAAATGAATTTGGCGGCTTTCGGTATTATCTTGGTGATGATGATCAGTATTATTTTGAAAATGCTGAATTTATGTTTTATGATCAGAATACCGACTTTTCCGATGAGGAGACAAATAACCCTGCCGATGTATTAAGCAGTCTTTCTATGGTGGATTCCCTTGTGAGTCTTGCTCGATACATGCTTGCAGCCGAAGAAGTTGTAGGCTATGATAAAACAAATCTTGCAGCTTACGGCCTTGAGGGAAGAGGACAGGCCGCGATTACGCTGACCTATCTTAACGAAAAGGATGAAGAAGTTTCCAAGACGGCCTTCATCGGTAAGCCTACTGTTTCCGGAAGCGGCTATTATGTAATGGCAGAAGGCAGAGACGCTCTTTATATCGTAGCGGACAATTACCTGTCAAAATGTGTTTTTACAGATGTAAAAGCATATCTTTTGCCCCGTGTTGCAGTTCCTGCATCCTCTACCGAGTATACCGATGTGAAAGAGCTTGTGATCAAAAAGAAGGGCGAGGTTTTTGCTTCTCTTCGTGATTTGACTGATGAAGAGTATAAGGAAGCGGGCGAGCTTTTCACACATGTGTTCACCCATCCGGCCGGATATTATCCCTCCAATGAAAATATGCAAACGCTTTTGGAAACCTTTGTTTCATTCAAAGGAAAAGAAGTCGTTGAGTATGATATCACCAGAAAACTTTCGGATCCTTCCAAGGCGGATGAAATACTGAATATGCTTCGCCACTACAGCTTAATGGATACGGAAAATCGCTGGTACTACGAGCTGTATTATAAATATGCGGATTTTGATACCACACTTTATATCAGCGAAAAATTGGAGGTTACCTCCGATGAGAATGCTGAAAGTGATGAGAAGCAGTATATTTACTATATCTATTCTCCCGACTTTGATTTGATTGCCGAGTTTGATGAGGCGGATCTGAAATGGGTAGAATGGGAAATGCTTGATCTTTTGGATAACCATTCCTTCTCTGTTCCCATTGACAATGTCTCGTCTATGGAATTTTCCTATGAAGACACTTACGCAAAGTTTTCCCTTCAAGGGGAAAAGGACAATCTTAAGGTAACTTCTTCAAATGGTGTGAAGGTTGATACGGACAACTTCCGTCAGCTTTATAAAGCGGTTCTTTTTACCACAATGGACGGTTACGCATCTAAGCCCGAAGAAGCAGACGAGATTTTAACGCTTAATATTGTCTTAAGAGACGGCAATGAATACAAATATGTGTTCTACGGTATGACCGCGCGCAAAGCTTATTATTCTCTTAACGGCAACGGTGAATTTTATATTAACCGCGATTATGTAAAGCAGATGATGACAGCTTGTACCGATATCTTAAACGGAAAGACCGTTACGGTAGACCGTAAAAATTAATGAAAAAAGAGCAGGTTTTCCTGCTCTTTTTATAGTAAAAAACACTCCCTATTGGGAGTGTTTTTTGTTATCGGTACTGTGCTACCGCTTTGTGTGCTGCGTTTTGAAGAACGGTGATCTTTTCTTCGCTCAGCTCGTAATCGGGGCGCCAAGTATTTCCAATACAGCTCTTGCCGGTTAAGATCTCAAACCAAACACAGGCATTCAGATACTGTCCGCCACCGATGTCACCGTCGTGAGACAGATCTTCGGGTTTTCCTTTTCTCAGGCAAAGCTGGTTGCCGATCACGGGATTATATCTTGCATCCATCCAGGCAACACCGCCGGGGATGATTGGAAGGTTAAATTCGTTTCGGATCTCCTTTGCAACGGTGATCTTTGCTTCCTGGTAAGTTACTTCATCTTCTTTTGTTTTCATATAGAAGCCCTGTGCTTCATTGGCAAATCCTACTTGAGGAACCCAAGTGCAGTGCCAGAAGTATTTTGTCATTGGGAACTGCTCTTTAATAAATCCAAGGAGCTTTTCAAGATATACCTTTTCTTTCCGAAGACCGTCAATACCGCCTGTGCGGTAGGTTCTGCCGCCCTCCTGGAAGGAAATGATATCCCAATTTTCCTTTTTCAAAGCAGATGTAAGGGTAATACCGGGACTTAATTTTTTTCTGCCGTTTGCGTTGGTCTGGAACAGCTCGCATGCGGTGGCTTTTTGGGTGTGCCAGTTCCAATGCTCTCTCATTTCAGCACCGGAAGCATAGAGATTATAGATGTTCAGCTCTACTCCGATTTCCTTTGCCATGCCGTATAGTTCCTCTACATAATAGTAGCAGTAGCTGTTACCGATCATCAGAATATTAAACTTGTTATCGCTTTTTGGATCTTCTTTTTGCATAATTTCTTTTTCTCCTGTTTCTTCGGTTGTTGTGGTGGTTTCTTGCTTATTCTTTGTTGTGGTTGTAACCTTTGGCGTTTCTTCTTTTTCTTCTTCCTGAGGCAGCGCACTCAATGAGGGGGCGCAGGCGGAAAGAATCATTGAAAGGATCAAGCAGAGGATTACAAGTGTTTTTGTTTTTTTCATATTGCCTCCTTCGCGTCTTCTACAGCTTTGTGTGCAGCTTCCTGAAGAGCTGCAATTTTTTCTTCGCTCAGATCATAATCGGGTCGCCATGTATTTCCGATACAGCTTTTACCGGTGAGAATCTCGAACCATACGCAGCCGTTTATGTATCTGCCGCCGCCGGTGTTTCCGTCGTGACAATAGTCGCCGACTTTTCCGTCAACATGGCACAGGGTATCGCCGACTCTTGCATCACTTCTTGCATTCTGCCAGGCATCGCCGACAGGGATTCTTTTCATGTCATATTTTTTGCAAAGCGTAAGCGCAACATCGCGCGTAACCGTATGCTGAGTCTCCTGTGCTTCTTTTGTCAGAATAGAGCCGTTTGCACCCGAATAACCCACCTCAGATGCCCAGGTCTGATGGTACATATAAGTACTTTGCGGGAACTGGGTTTGGATCATCTTCATCAGATCTCTCATATAAGGCTCAAGCTCACTGAAAACAAGGTCACGGTCCAAGGAGCGAACGGGGTTGATTGCTTCCTGCATGGTGATCACATCCCAATTTGCTGAGGAAAGGCACTGCAACAGATTGCAGTTGTTTTTAATCATTTTTCTGCCGGTGCTATCGGTTTTGAAAAATTGATAGGGCGTTTCGTTGAATTTTTCAAACTGCCAGTGCTGACTGAGTCTGCAGCCGGAATAATAAACATTGTAAATGTTCATCTCAATGCCTTCTGCCTTTGCGATCTGATACAATTCGTTGGTATAATAGTAGCAAGCGGAATTGCCGATCATTAAAATATTGAAAGCATCGTCTTTTGAAGGGTCTTCTTTTTGAAGGATTTCTTCTTCCGTTACTTTTCCTTCCGTTGGTTCAATGCTCGGTTCTTCAGGTGCTTTCAGCGTGCTTGAACAGGAACAAAAAAGGATGGAAAAAAGAAGCGCCAAGGAGAGTAAACGAATCCTTTTCATATTAGTTTCCTTTCGATTGTTCTACAGCACGGTGGGCACATTCTTGCAAAACGGAAATCTTATCTTCACTGATATCGTAATCGGGGCGGTAGGTATTTCCAATGCAGCTTTTACCGGTAAGGATCTCAAACCAGGTACAGGCATTGAGATATTGTCCGCCGCCGATATCACCGTCGTGATATTTGTCGTTTTTGCTAACGCTTTGACAGAGCGTATCACCGATCTTGGGGTTCTGTCTTGCGATTTGCCAGGCATCACCGGAAGGGATACGGGTCAAGGGAAGGTCTTCGCAAAGCTTTAAGGAAACATCACGGACGGATTCATAGCAAGCAGTTTGCTTTGCCACGGTTAAGACCTTTTTGTTTTCTTCAATGGCATTGGGATCGGATCCGGCAGGGCCTTGATATCCTACTTCATACCCCCAGGTCTGCTGCCATAAAAGCTCAGCTTTGGGGAATTTTGTTTGGAGAAGTTTAGTTAGCTGTTCCGCGTAAGGAACGCAGGTTTCCATCGAAGCATCATAAAATTCGCTGACACTGGGATCAAAGTGCTGTTGCAGCGAAATAAAATCCCAATTTGCTTTGGAGAGACAGTAATCTAAATTCACATTGCTTTCGGACATTTTGGAAGGCATTTCAGTGGAGCAGGAGTAAAGGGTATAGTTCTTTTCCTTTGTATAATACCACTCCCAGTGCCACTTCAGTCTGCAGCCGGAATAATAAACGGTGTACAGGCGCATGGGAATGTCGTGTTCTTTTGCAAGACCCAGTATTTCATCGGGAAAATTTGTGCAGAAGCTGTTACCGATCATCAGCACACAAAGTTCGCCGTCTTCCGCGGGATCTTCAGCGGTATCCTCGGCTTCTTCTGTCTTGTTTTCGGTGTTTTTATAAGCCTCTTCTTTTTCCTCTTCTATGGGTTCGGCTGGGAGCCTGGAGCAGGATAACAAATTCATCGGCAACAAACATAAGATTGCCAGGACCCATGCAAAAATGCGCGTTTTTAATTTCATAGCATTCTCCTCCAAATTGATACTTTAAGTATATCTTTAAAAGAAGAAAAAGTCAATGAAACAAGAGTAAAAAAAGAAGCCAAAGCAATTGCTTTGGCTTCTTTTTTAAAACAGTTCAACCTTGCCGCCGATCTCAATTTCTGAGCCGGGAGCGCTGGGCTCAATGATCAAGTCAATGTTGTTGATGTAATCATAAACCTTTTGAATATAAATGAGCGTTTGTTTTGCAAGATTGTTTTCGGGTTCGTTGTTGATGATCATCTGCGCGATCCAGTCTACCTGATCGGAAAGCTTCAAGCAGACCTTATCATTCTTATCGTAAATTGTGATGCTCTTTGCCTTCTGCATTTGAGATACACTGAAGAAAATATCAACGGTGAACTTGTACTTGCCGCTGCTTAATTCAGGCTGAGAAATGTCGCATAGGCTTGTTACATCTTTGCCGTTTACATTCACCTTGATATCCTTTACATCCTCTGCATTTTCTGCAGTACCGTAAAGACGAATGCCGAGGGCATCGTTCATCAAAAGGTTTTTGCTTGTAAGGCTGAGAAGAGATCCCTCTTCGCCGTTTTCACCGTAAGGCTTGGGTGTTACAACCTTATAGCTAAGGTTGTGCACTGCACCATTTGCATTCTTTACAACTCTGCCAAGATCTGCGATAGACATAAAGAGCGCTTTTTCGTTAAACTTTTTGCAATTGGCCGCACCAAGTTCAGCAAGTTTGATGATGGTGTTGTGCTCGCTAAAATTGGGATCATACAGTGCAGTAGCAACTATTTCAAACTCAGTGTCAAAATCGGAAAGCCCGATGCCGGTAAAGGTGAGCGCATAATAATCACCCTCCAAAGTAAGGTTGGAATAGGTGCCGTTAGCAAGTTCTTTTCCGCCAAGCTTTACCGTATAGGTGAATTTTTCGGTAATGTCTTCCTTATTAAAGAAGAATTTAACGCCCACTCTTGTGTCGAGGATCAGACATGCGCTAACAGGGGACATACTAAAGCCTGTGATGGTGTAACCGTTTTCCGTTTCTTCTTTGTATGAACCAACACTTGCGCTTTCATCGTAAACAATTTGAATTTCAGCAGCAGTTATATCCTTAGCAGTGAAGTACTTGTGTTCATTTACCCAGCCCTCCGTCTGATTGATGGTAAGTGAGCCTGTTACTTTATCTGCTGATACGAAGGAGTCTTTTCCGAGAAGAAGCGCGCCGTTTCCGCCTTTAATTTCCGTTGCGGTCAATTTGCTGAAAATTTTAGGGCTTCCGGAAGTGACATCTATAATAAGTTCGGGATTTTTTGTGCTGGAGCCGGTTATGCTGCCCGGAATGACCTCACCCTTGAAGGTGCCGCCTGCGATTGTAGTGGTAGCGGATTCAGAGGTGCCTGCGTTGTTGCCGCCGCAAAACTTTTTGTCAAAGATCGCAGTGCTTCCGGCAGGAATTTCGGTAATGATCGCGCCGCCTTTGGTACCGCCTGCACCGGTGCCGGCAATAAAGTCGCTGTCAAAGTGACCGCCGGTAATGATGTTGCGAGTCTCACCGGAAATAGAACCGCCGCGGGTGGAAGCGTAGGAAATGTGAAATTCACCGCCGGAGAGGTTATTGGTAATGGTACCCGTGATCGCACCGGCGCTGTAGTTGCCACCGTAGAAGAGCTCGGAAATAGAGCCGCCATTTACATTGTTTACAATTCCAACGGAAGCCTCTGTTCCGATGTTGCCCTCTTTCGATCCGCCGAAGAAGGTGCCGATCTCACCGCCGGAGACGGTGTTTGTAATATTGCCGCTCAAAACTGAACCGGTTTGGGAAGCACCGTAGAAGGTCTTGATATATCCACCGGTGATCTTGGTTTCAGTGCCGCCGCTATGAGTGCCTTCCAGCGTGCTTCCGAGGAAGGTAGTAATATTACCGCCGTTCACGGTGTTTTGAATTTTTCCGGTAACAGAGCCGGATTTAGCGCCGCCGGTGAAGCTGGTAATATTACCGCCGTTTATGGTGTTTTGAATTTGACCGATAACAGAACCGGAGGCAGTACCGCCGTAGAAGTTGTTAATGGTCGTGCCGTTTTCAATGGTCGTGCTGATAGCAACGCTTGTTTCCGAACCGCTGTTAACAGTGGTTCCGTTGGAACCGGCGTAAAAAGTACCGATCGTAGCATCGGAGAGTTTGTTGGTAACGGTTTTGACAGAACCGTTTGTTCTGGATCCGGCATAGAAGAAAGAACAAGATGTACCTGTGAAGGTATTTGTAATGTTTTCTACATAGTAAATATCGGTGTCGTTTGCTTTGTCAGAAACTCTTGTACCGCCAAAGCCTGAAAATACATAGACAGAACCGGAGAAGCTGTTTGCATTATTTTTGATCCAAACCGGGTTCAGACCAATAGAGCCACCGATAAAAGCAAAGGTCGTGGTTTCAGCCGTTTCTTTTTCGTCGGTCAAAATGCCGCCCTGAACGCCGATATTGGCTTTTCCGCCAATGTTATTGGTAACCTTGGGGATCACAGCGCTTCTGTTATATCCTGCAGAACCGCCTACAAAGCTTAAGAGGAATTGACCGCCTGTTACATTGTTTGTAACAGCGCCGACGCTTTCCATTGCACCCGTGGTGTATGCACCGATAAAGCCGCCCTTAAAGGTACCGCCTGTAATGGTGTTCACCGTACCAAGGGCACCTGCGCCGCCGGAGGTGGTATAAACTGCGGTTGTGCCGTTTGCTGCGCCGAGAGTACCGCCCAAAACATTCAGCTTCGACCAGCCGGAAAGGGTATAGTCGCCCTTTGCAGCTACAAGCTCTTTTACGGTAGCGGTATCTTTTGCATCCTTACCAATGGTGATGGTAAGATCGCCTGTGTGGTTTCCGCCGTTGATACCGATCAGAGAAGTAACATTTGCGCCGTTCTTTACGATCACTTCTGATTCTTTGATGGTAACATCGGTGGCATTTCTTCCCTTTACATTGGTTACCGTGCCGCCGTTAACGATCGCTTTTGCTACGATCTTGGAAGAATTTGCGGTGGTCTCTCCGCCAACGGCTGCGATAGTGCCGCCGAAGGAAGTACCTTTGCCGAAGGTGATGGAAGTTACCGTACCGTCGGATACACTCTTCCAGGCACTAAATGCGTCGGAGGAGGCGAAATCATCTCCGTAGAAGGAGGTTGTGGTATTACCGAAGGTAACATCTTCAAATACCACTTCACCGCTTCCTGCAAAGAATGCGGATCCTTCTGCAGTATTCAAGGTAAGGTTCTTAAAAATATAGCTGTTTGCAGCTGCTACCTTGTTTTGAGAAAGGGTAAGGCTTGCGCTCTCTTGTCCTTCAATGATAATGGGAAGGCGATCGCCGTCTTTTGTAAAGATGGTTTTTTCGCCGAAGAGAAGAGCGTTTGCATCGCTTGCGGCACCGGTCAAAAGAACGCGGATGGCATCAGTACCTTCAAAGGTGCCCACCTTTTTGGAATCGATTGCTTTTGCAATTGTCTTGAAGGGGGCTGCCTTTGTGCCGCTTCCCGTGCTGTCGTTGCCTGAGGTAGCGTTTACATATACATCGGTGAAGTTATAAACGAAATTAACATTGATTTTATAAACCTTCATGGCACCGTTTTTGGCAGAAACCTTAACGGTAATCACATTCTCTTCGTCTGGTAAGAGTTCTGTGTTTCCGGAAACCTTATAGGTGGCATTCTCGGATTCGGGAACAGGAGTTACAACCACCGAGGTGGTTCCGTGGAGAAGATTCAGCGTATATTCTGTCTTTTCGGGAGTAAAGGCCTCCGTTAAGTTACCGTTTCCAAAGGAAAGACTTGCAAGATATGCATTGGCATCTTCAGGATTGGGCTCGTTTACAAGATCAACCATGAAAGGCGTTGTCTTGATCTTGCCGTCGGGCTCGTTTTCCGTGCCTTTAAGGTTTTTTTGTGCACAGTGGAGTACACCGATCTGAGAGTTCCCGGAATAGAGGTTGAGATCAAAGGCGAAATAACCGTAAGAAGGAACGGAAGAAGTGCTTTTTCCGCTTGCAAGGAGAGCATCCTTAAAATCCAGCTCTACTTCAAAAATAGTAACGGGATCGCCAGCGGCATCCTCCGAAACCGATCCCCAATAGGGAAGTGCGTAAGAAAGCGCTTCATTGTAACGACGGGAAGAAGTGGTGTCTGTGACGGTGCCGTTTTCGGAAACCTTTCTTCCGGAAACTGCGGTTACCTGCGTGTAAAGCCATATGCCGGAGTTGTATTTAGCGCTGGCCCTCTCAGCATTATTCATAATGAAGGTGGTCAGTGCACCGGAATTTTTGGTGTCATTGTCACCGGCGTCACCGAAGCCGAGGAAGGTAGTCAGACCGTAATTTCCGCTGTGGTTTTCTTCCTGGATGATAATGCCCGCATACAGGGCATCCCCGTCACGGGAAAGGTAAAGGTCAATATAAGAAGGAAGGGTGCAGTCCAAAGGATTGCCGTTCATATCCTCTGCCCAAAAGGCACCGTTTTCTTCTGTCAAGTGATAAATCGGATTTTCCGTTCCGTATTCAAGAACATCTTTTCCGTTTAATTTGTGCCCGTTGATAATACCGTCTTGCACA